>NZ_JADJSO010000049.1:0-143480 GCF_016711665.1 Candidatus Villigracilis saccharophilus | reverse complement strand
CGGCTTATAAGCCTGCGGAGATTCGTCCATGCCGCCGCCGAGCAAGGTGACGTTATTCTTTTTGAGATACTCTTCCCGCGCAACCCTGCTGATCGAGTTGATCGCAACCCTCCGACTCATCTGTCTGCCCGCGCCATGTGACGCAGACTCCAGCGACGATGCGACTCCCTTGCCGCGCACAAGATAACCCGCATCTCCCATGGACCCTGGAATGATTCCCAATACACCAACGCCGGCAGGTGTTGCGCCCTTGCGATGAACAATAACCGTTCTGCCATCAGACAGTTTTTCCTTCCAGGCGAAGTTGTGATGATTTTCAACCACGGCAACTTCCTTGAGGCCGACTGCGGCTGCAACACGGTGGTGAATAATGTTGTGATTCGCCGACGCAAACTTTCCCGCGAGTTCCATCGAAAGCCAATATTCCTGACCATCTTCTGAATCAAGCGACAGCCATGCCAAGTAGCGTCACTCTTATCGAGATCGGGATGCTTCTCTCTTGCCAACTTGCTATAGCGGTCTGCGATTTTTGCGCCGACACCCCTTGAGCCGCTGTGCGAAAGAAGCGCAAGATAAATACCTGGCTCCAAACCAAACATGGACTCGTTTAGTTGAAACGAGCCCCATTCAACAAAGTGATTGCCCGTTCCGCTTGTACCGAGCTGATTCATTGCCGTATCCTTCAACATCTTAAGTTGAGGGGTGGCATACCAGGAGTCATCGTCCAGGACCATGCTGTGCCTTCTTACTGCCTGTCCATTTTGCGCCCATTCCAAAGGCGGTTTCGTTCCACAAGGAATCTTCGAATAAACCTTTCTTTTGTCCAAGCAAATGTGGTGAGACATCATACAGTGAGAGTCTCATCCGGCAGGCAATATCCACGCCAACGGCATACGGGATAACCGTGTTATCTGTTGCAAGCACGCCGCCATGGGAAGCCCATAACCAACATGGGCGTCGGGCATTAATGCACCAGCCACTCTAACAGGCAAAGCCGCATGGTGCTGTCCATTTGCTCGACTGCTTCATCGTCAATTTGCTCCCGCCCCAAATTGGGAAAGATTGGGCCTCTAGCGTGTGTATATCGGGTGAAGGCTCAGCCTTTTGAGTCAACCGAATGCACTCGCGCGCGAGGTCTGCCAGTAATGGATCGGCGAGAAAGGGGCCGGGGTCTTGCCGAACAGCATCCAGTTGACTGAGAACCGCTTCGCGACTTAACCCCTGAGCTGATAACTGCTCCGAAATACTTTTTGCGATCCCGATAATTTTTCCGTCGGGCCAGTTATTTAACTTTAAAATCTTGCCAGTGATAATGTCCATTTTTGTTTTCCTTCATGTCATGGAGAGGCGCGCGAAGCAATCAACTTTTTGGAGGCTGTCGGAAAAGCCCCCTCGCACGATATTCCATTTTTCTTCCAATTTCCACAGCTCGCGCATTTCTGAGCTGGTTTCGAGTAATTCATCCAGCGTGCCTTCGGATTCGACTCTTCCGTCTTTCAGCACAATGATGTGGTCTGCACGTCGTAGAAGCGGACGGCGATGGGAGACAACGAGACAAGTTGTATTTTGTTTCTCGAAGATGCGTTCCCATAGCAGCTGCTCGGTTTCGACATCCAGCGCGCTGGAGAGATCATCGAAGACGACGAGTTCGGGTTCGCGGATGAACATGCGCGCGGCCGCGGCTCGCTGCGCCTGTCCACCCGAAAGTTTCACGCCGCGCGCTCCGACCAGAGTTTCGAGATTGTCGTCCATTTGCTCAAGGTCACGATCCATGACGGCGAGTTTTGTCGCTATGTAAATTTCATCGTCGCTTTTGTTCAGGCCGAGCAATATGTTGTTACGCAGGGTATTGCTGAACAGTCGCGGAACTTGTGCGGTGTATGCGCAGCGCGGCGGGATGAGAAAATCTCCGGGGGATGTAAGTATGTTTTCATTCCAGCGTATCTCTCCTGATTCAAGCGGAAGTAATCCGAGCAGGGCGCGCAGTAAGGTTGTCTTGCCAGAACCAATGCGGCCAGTGATCACTGTCAGCGTGTTGCGTTTTATTTTGAGCGATATGTCATCGATGCCGTTCGATGACCCAGTGTAGTGAAATGTCAGATGGTCAGCGGACAGTTCATTCAGTCGGTCTGATTCGCTCTTTGTTGGGTAGATCACTTCGGGCAGTGGACCTTCCAAATTAATGAGGCTATGCTCGACCAAGGCATCCAGCGGTGCATTTTCCATGAGGTGATACATGCGCTGGACGGAGACGTTGAGTTGTTTGTAACGCGCCCATAACATACCGCCAAAAGTAGTGAGATCACCCATGCTTTGAAGCAGATAAACGAAGAGCGAAAAATCGCCGAGAGTGAAATTGCCCGTGCGCATGGATTGGCCAACGAGCACGAGAATAACGCCCGTGCCAAGCGTGGACATGTTGCGATAGATCGAACCGAGCACTTCGTCGAAAAGTTTTTCACGGATGGTCAGAATGCGGCGCTCGTCGTTGAGCTTGTGAAAGTAGCCAATGACATTTTTTTCAGCGGTTGCAACTTTGACAGCCTGCACGGCGCCGAAGAATTCACCGATGAAGCCAGTCACTTTGCCGCCAGCCTGACGCGATGTTCGGCGATAATGTTCGATGCGGCTTGTTGCGAGATTTGCGACGATGCCGACGATCACCAAAGGAATCAATGCCATGACGGTCACCGAAGGGCTGATCTGTGTCATGAGAACAATGGCGACAGCGATGATGACAAGCCCAACCATGACATCGTTGATCAAAATAACGAACAACGGGATTTCATCCACATCCTTTTTAAAACGGCTTACTGCTTCCCCAGGCGAATCAGGGAGTTGTGACGCGCCGGGCCGCTTCAAGATATAGCGTAAAAGATTCTTGCGCAACAGGGTGTTCATGTCGGCAAAGATGGGTACATCGGCATAGTAAAAACCGTAGCTTGCGATGACGCGTCCGATCCATGTGGCGGCTAAAAATGCGACGATGGCCCAGATGCCAAAGGTTAATTGCGCTTCGCCCGTGACCATGTCGAAGAAGGCTTTGATGATGAGCGCAGGCGCGACCTGCCAACAGAAGCGAATGAGTGACACGCTGATCAAGTCGACAAACCATAACCACGGTCGAAAACGCAACATTTCCCAGATGACTTTCCATGCGGGGAGCGCGGGGATTTTTTGTGTGAAGGTTGTTTCCATGATATTGTCCTTGTAGGGGCGGATTGCGATCCGCCCCTACGGATGATGGCATATTAAGCCAAAACTTCTTCCATGCCAGTTTGCAGCAGTTGATAAAAACGCGAGGTTGGGTCTGCGGCCAATTGTTTGCGCTCGCCATATTCGCTCGCTTTACCGTTATCCAGGATCATGATTTCGTCAGCGCGATGGATCGTGTCCAGCCGATGTGCGATGATGATGGCGGTTCGGTTTTGCAGCAACTTGTCAATCGCGCGTTCGAGTTTTTGTTCTGTTGCAGGATCGAGACGCGACGAAGCTTCGTCGAGAATCACCAGTCCCGGATTTCTTAAAAAGACTCGTGTGAACGCCAGCAACTGCGCTTCACCTGCGGACAGGGATCTTGATCCTGTGTCGAGTTCAGTGTCCAAGCCTTTGGGCTGACTCCGCAGCCAATCGCCGAGTTCCAATTCTTCGAGAGTCGCGATGATCTTTTCATCAGGTATCGAGCGGTCAAAGAAGGTCAGGTTGTCGCGGATGCTGGCGCGGAACAATTGAACATCCTGTGTGACGATGGCGATGTTGCGCCGCAATGTTTCGAGATGCGCTTCACGCAGATCCGAGTCGTTGACTTTGATCCTGCCAGCGTTGACATCGTAAAGGCGGAAGATCAATCGTCCGAGTGTGGTTTTGCCGCTGCCTGTGCGGCCGAGCAGCCCAAGGATGGAGCCAGGTTTCAGGTCAAAGGAAAGATCGCTGAGAACTGAGTCCGCTCCGTTGTAGGAGAAAGATACATCTTCAAAACTCAAGAAAGCGGTTTGAAGGGATCTCCACGCCATGCCATTGACTACTTCCGCTTTGAAGTTGCGGAACTCGGTGAGGCGCTCGACACACGCGCCGATGGTTTGGAAACTTTCGATCTCATGCGTCATTGCCCAAAAGGTTCTTCGAGCAGATTGATGTAATGTACAAATAAATATACAGTGCCGATAGTGACCAAGCCTGCGGAGAAAAGCCAATATCCGCTGGTGATGGCGAGCAGAGTTCCCAGAGTGAGCGCAAAGCCCATTGCGTTTTCGATGATCCAGCGTTTGAAATGCGACTTGCGGTTGTGACCAAGGATCGTGCTTTGGTGGCGGAACAATTCGCGGATGGAAAAGTCCACTGCGCCGCTGGAGCGGATATCTTCCGTGCCAGCCAGTTGCTCTTCGATGAAAGCCGTATAACTGCGCTTCTGCTTCACGGCGGGCCTTTTGGTGCGGAACGGCAATATCCTTTAGCCGACCAAGAATAGTGATGGTCAGGAATGAGTAAACAGTAAAGGCCAGGCCTGCGCGCCAATCTTCGATGAATAAGGCGATCAAAATTCCGATGAGGAGTAGCCCATTCGCGATCAGGTTCAATGCGAACTGCGAGAAGAAGGTCGCCAGCTCGGTGACGTCACCGTCTATGCGCTCGATTAGTTCACCGGGAGTGTGGTCATTGTGGAATTTCATATCCAGGTGCAGGGCATGTTCTGCCAGTTCTGCGCGCAGGTCATTGGTGGCTGTCCATGCGACATTTTCGCCAAGGTAGGTCACGCTCACTGCAACAGCTTGCTGAATCAATGCGATACCGATAAAGGCCACCGCCGTCCATGTGAGGGTTTGTAAAGCTTCACCAGCCAAAGCTGAGTCGATAAATTTCCGCATGATCTGAGGCGCATAGATGCGCAGACCGATACTGCCGAACATCAAGATAGCCAGCAGGACAAACCGTCCCTTTTGCGGGCGGATGTGGTCGGAGAGTAAGTTCCAATAAGATTTGAATGATATGTTCATGATGTTATTCCGTTTACTACGTCATTGCGAGGGCGACCCGCCAATGTTGGTCAAGCGACTTGGTCAATTCTGACGGGTCGCACCCCTGCGTGAATTACACAATAAAAGCCACGGTGCAGAAGCGCACCGTGGCTAAAAAGACACAGAAGATGAAGACCTTTTAATGGTCTACAGGCGCACTTCGAGATGGATTCATTTTTCGTTCACGTTTAGCTATGATGATATGTTTCTGCATTTGAAGCGCGCTCCTTTCTTTAGATTTAATTACGCTGTCAGTTTACATTAGAGCAGGATGAGTGTCAAGGCTATTTGCCTTTTTTCTCGAGTTTTGCCCATGCATCCTTGAGATTCACTGTCAGATTGAATACTGGCTTCTCGGATGTCGAGTCGGCGTCAACGCAGAAATATCCCTGGCGTTCAAACTGATAACGGGAACCAACTTCCGGTGAAGAAAGAGACGGTTCCACATAGCCCGTTGAAATGATCAGCGAATTCGGGTTGATGCACGCGAGGAAGCCCTCATCGCCTTCCTCGGGATCTTCTTTCGTAAAGAGACGGTCATAGAGTCGTATCTCCGCTTCTTTGGCGTGTTGCGCAGAAACCCAATGGATCGTTGATTTTACTTTGCGCCCATCGGCCGAGTCACCGCCGCGTGTGGTGGGGTCGTATGTGGCATGGACTTCGATCACTTCGCCTTTGTCATCTTTGACAACGTGCGTGCATTTGATGAAGTACGCATAGCGCAGTCTCACTTCATTGCCGGGGAACAGTCGATAATACTTCGGCGGGGGAGTCTCGCGGAAATCATCCTGCTCGATGTAAAGCACTTTCGAGAACGGAACTTTACGGGTGCCAGCATTCGGGTCTTCTGGATTATTGACCGCGTCCATCTCTTCGGTTTGGCCATCGGGATAATTATCGATCACCACTTTCAAGGGTTTGATGACAGCCATGCGGCGCAGGGATGTTTTATTTAAATCTTCACGTACGCATGCTTCAAGCAAGGACACATCACTGACGCTATAATTTTTTGCCACGCCCACTTTGCGAATGAATTCAAGAATGGCATTTGCGGTATATCCGCGGCGGCGCATGGCACGCAGGGTCGGCATGCGCGGATCGTCCCAGCCGTTGACGACTTTCTCTTCCACAAGCCGTCGCAGTTTGCGTTTGCTCATTACAGTGTAGGTCATATTCAAACGCGCAAACTCGATCTGACGCGGCTTGAACACGCCCAACTGTTCAGGGAACCACTCGTACAGCGGACGATGATTTTCATATTCCAACGAACACAACGAATGGGTGATACCTTCCATCGAGTCGTTCTGTCCGTGTGTCCAATCGTACATCGGGTAGATCTTCCACTTCTCGCCTGTGCGGTGATGCGGCTGATGCACAATGCGATACATGGCAGGGTCGCGCATATTGATGTTCGGATGCGCCATGTCTATTTTGGCGCGCAAGATGCGTGAACCGTCAGGGAACTCGCCATTCTTCATGCGCTCGAGCAAGTCCATGTTTTCTTCCACATCGCGGTCGCGGAATGGCGAGTTTTTTCCTGGTGTGGTCAATGTGCCGCGGTTGGCGCTGACCTCTTCGGGCGTTTGATCGTCCACGTAGGCTTTGCCCATCAACACCAGTTTCTTCGCCCACTCATACAACTCGTCAAAATAATCCGAGGCGTAAGTCACCTTCACCCATTCAATGCCGAGCCAGCGCGCATCATCTTCAATCGCTTCCACAAACTCTGTCTCTTCCTTCGCGGGGTTGGTGTCATCGAAGCGCAGGATCAACTCACCGTTATTTTCCTTCGCGATGAGGTAGTCGATCATGAACGCCTTGACATGTCCGATGTGTAAATAGCCATTCGGTTCAGGAGGCAGGCGTGTGCGAACGTAATTGAAGCGTCCGCTCTTCAAATCTTCCGCAACCGCCTCCCGGATAAAATCTGTGGGTCTGGTTTCTTCGTCACTCATGGATGGATTGCCTTCAAAATGAATTTCAGGGAGATGTGGAACCGCCTCTTTATAACCTTTGATTTGATACGCTAAAGAGGAATATTCTCTGCCCTGATGGTTGGTGTGTTATCGTCCGCAATTATAACAAACGACAGGGATGATTTATAATTTCAAGCGGAGGAACATCCCATGACTGAATCTGATAATTCAAAGACAAATTTTGCGGGTACATATTTTGACCGCGACTCTGTCCTGCGCATTGCGCGCCTCGCCAATATTTTTGCCTGGGCTTCGTTGATCTACTATGCGGTGCAGGTTGGGCTGGCGTTGACTGTCTTCACGCTCCAGATCTTGCGCGGATTGATCACTCTCCCAGGTTTCACTGATATTATCCAGCAACTTATGTGGATACTTCAACCCGCGCTGCCCGCTTTATGGAACTTTATCGGTTTGCAGGCGGTTGGCAAAGTACTGCTCATCTTCATGGATATGGAAGACAACACTCGCCGCGCCGCGCGCGCTGTCCGCTCTGACGCGGGCAAATAAATCCCTTGCCTATGCCCTGACTGCATGATAAAATACCGTCCGCTGGTTTATTGGGGAATCGTACAACGGCAGTACACGTCCCTCTGGAGGATGGTATCTTGGTTCGAATCCAGGTTCCCCAGCTAAGAGACTCTCTTTTTTTGGAGAGTCTCTTTTATTTTTAAGCTTGTATATGCTAAATACGCAGGTAAAATAACTCAAAATTATAAACAGGAGAATTCATGAAAACTGAAAGCGGTTTGGAATACGTTGAGATCGAAGCAGGCACAGGCGATCAGGCCAAAGCGGGGAAAACTGTCCGCGTACATTACACAGGGAAATTCCTTGACGGTAAAGTCTTTGACAGCTCGGTCACTCGCGGCGATCCGCTTGAATTTCCGCTCGGCGCGGGGCGTGTGATCAAAGGCTGGGATGAAGGCATTGCCTTGATGAAAGTCGGCGGCAAGGCGCAATTGACCATCCCGCCGCAACTGGCCTATGGAGCGAGCGGCGCTGGCGGCGTTATTCCGCCCAATGCCACACTTGTTTTTGATGTGGAATTAATTTCCATAAAATAATCGACTGCTCTACCTTACATAACTTATATCGCGATATTTAAAAAATCCACTATGTGAAAAAAAAATAATGGCTATGCTGGTAAAACAGCATAGCCATTATTTTTACATATTATAAAAGACGATCAAAATCTACTATGGGATGGGGAGTCCATCCCAGTTTCCTGCGATCGGTACATCGCCAGGCAGGCCAAAGGCGAATGTGACATCTGCAAAGCCAAGCGTGTTCGAATTTCGCAGATAGAATGAGCCGTTACGATAAATTCCGATCGTATCTAACCCATCATTGTTCCAATCGCCGACAATTGGTTGGTCGCCCGGCAAGCCGTAGCTGATCGCTATATCCGCAAAACCGCTTGCGTTCGTATTTCGCAGGTAGATTGCGCCGTTGCTCGGCCGGAATACGCCGGCAGTATCAAAGCCGTCACCATTCCAATCGCCCGCGACAGCTACATCTCCCGGATTACCGAATGTGAAACTTACATCAGCTATTCCGGCATTATTACTGTTGCGCAAAAGGAATGAGCCATTGCGGTAAACGCCGATCGTGTCAACTCCGTCGTTGTTCCAGTCTCCCACCACGGGCTGGTCGCCAGGCAGGCCAAAGGCAAATGAAATTTCTGCAAAGCCGACTGTGTTGGAGTTGCGCAGGTAGAACATACCGTTCCGGTACACACCGATCGTGGATGTGCCATTACCATCCCAATCACCGACTACTGGAACATCTCCAGCGAGACCGTAATTAATCGCTACATCCGCAAATCCTGGCGTATTATCGTTCTTGAGGTACAAAAGGCCATTGGTTGGGCGGAATACCCCGACTGTATCTTTGATAACGGTAGGTGTGATGAAGCGCAGAACTTCGGCAGTATTGACCGCATTGTGTTGATGCAGCAGCAACAAG
The DNA here is from genome assembly GCF_016711665.1 of Candidatus Villigracilis saccharophilus. Taxonomy (NCBI): domain Bacteria; kingdom Bacillati; phylum Chloroflexota; class Anaerolineae; order Anaerolineales; family Candidatus Villigracilaceae; genus Candidatus Villigracilis; species Candidatus Villigracilis saccharophilus. Next base: position 134,524 of record NZ_JADJSO010000049.1, on the reverse strand, counting down.
CCTTTGGAATGATTTACCACGATATTGGTCTTGTTGTAGCTGATATCAAGTGTGGGCGCGTAGAGCGCGTTATCGTCCCAGGCTGGTGATCCGAAAATTCCGCTGGTAGAGAAGGATTGATTTGCGACATCGTAATGCATGATGTCGCTCATGTCCACCACGCCAGCTGCTTCACGTGTAAATGTCACCACGTAGAAGTCGAAATCAGTATTAACACCTTCTGCCAGACCAAGGCTTTCCAAATACACATTCATGGTCATGGCGTTGTTGTTGAAAGCGTTGGTGTTGGTTGCGCCGCCAAACCAATTAATGAAATCTTCAATACCGCAGACAAAGGATGGGATTGAGCACAGCACTGAAACCATTGTGTCTGTGCCGCCGGTGTTGGTATTGTAAAGCACGTAATCGTCAAAACCATCCTCATTGGTATCGATATAGATATCGAATTCAACTGCGCTAAGGGTGTCCCAATCGCCATGGGTGGCAATGCTAAAGAACGCAGCTTTGCCAACGACCGTGGATGTGAAATCGGAGGTTGCGCCGATATATTTCAGGTCCCCCGCGTTATTGGAGAAAGTGCTCGAAGGTTCATTGGGGCTCTCTCCCATCAATTCGCTGATATAAACCAGGGATCCGTCATCCACTGTGTCTACCGGGATGCCGCTCGGGGTCAAGCTCAAAGTTCCAATTTCAGGGGCTGGCAAAGTGATGGTGGTTTCAGCTACGCCCATGTTAGAAGCGGGTCGCGCGGCAATATGGACCGGCACACGCACCATTGGGGAGGAGCCTGTTGAAGTCAAGACAACATAGCCGCCGCCTTCGCTGAAGCGCTCACGTCCGGTTACGATCGTTGCGTCGCGGGCACGGGTGAGCAGGGCAGCGTCAAGGCTTACTTGAACCTTGATTTCTACTGTGCCATAAGCTGGGATGGTTACAGGGTTGGAAATTGCAACATTGCCGGCGCTTAAAAGTGTGAACGTAAGTCCGGGGTTCGCTGCTGAAAGATAGCGTGAATCAAAGGTCACGTTGTAGCTTTCTGAAGCACCGCCCATATTGGACAGGGTGATGCTTTTTACGATGGTCTTGTCAACGCCGGTCAAACTATTTACTACTTCAACGGAACCAAAGGAAACATTGACCTGTCCGGGATCGTTCTTGTAGTAAGCCACTACATTCGATAACGCGGCATTGGGAACATTCACACGGCCGGCGCCTACACGGGTGGGTGTGTGTTTGTTTCCGGTTAGGCTTGGCCCGGTAAAAAGATCATTGGTGGCGGTATTCATGGCCAGAGCCTTGAGTTCAGCCACAGTCCAGTCTGGGTGGATTTCCCTTAGGAGGGCCATCACGCCTGCAATATGCGGCGCAGCCATTGATGTTCCGCTAAAGTTGTCACCTTTATTGCCCGTACCGGTCGCTGTTGAGAAAATAGTATCACCAGGGGCGGAGATATCAGGCTTTAGCATCGTGCCGCCGCGTGCTGGTCCGCGGGAACTGAACGATGAAACGGTGTCCGTAATGGTCGGATCTGACATGATAACTGAATTCGGGTAAGCAGTTGTCAACAAAACAGTGACCGTACCGGCTAACATATCAGCTTTGAGGGCCGTGCCGATAGCCTGGGTTGTCATCATGACCGGAATTGTTGGGTTAGCCACCGTGCCGCTGGCTCCCATACCGCCGGGGAATCCGTTGTTATTGTTGGCAAGCAATACGCCAATCGCGCCCGCGTTTTGAGCGTTTGTTACCTTGACATCAAAGGAACAGCTGCCGCGGTTGATCAGCGCGATTTTGCCGGTAAATGTGCCGGCTGCGTAGGCTGAACAGCCAAGGTCCGTTGGCGTGGAATAAGTTAGATCGCCGGATTGGTTAAAGCTTTGGGGCCCAAAGGAGGCTGTCGAGGCAGGGTAAAGGTCAACAGGTGCCTGTGGAGTTAGGGCCGTCGTTGCTGTTACTTCGAACGCGCTCAAGACCGCGCTTGAATCGACGCTGCTGGCAACGCTGATTGCGTAAGGTGCAACGGCCGGGGAACCGGTAACATAGTACACATCGCCGCTATTGCCGGCCGAAGCTACCACGATCACGCCGGCTTTCGCGGCATTGTCAGAAGCGACTGCGTCTGGGTCTGTGACAGAGCCGTAGGATGAACCCAAGGACATGTTGATCACGTCCAAATGATCGCTAAGATCACCATCATTATTGGGATCCATGGCCCATTCGATTGCTGAAACAACTACATCCGTTGAACCATCGCAGCCGAAAACGCGCAGGGCATACAGATCAGCTTTGGGAGCTACACCAGGACCAATGCGGAATTTGGAAATATAGTTACTCGAAGTCAGGTCCTTAAGCGCTGCGTAAGTATCAGGGCCGGCTTCCACATAGGTGCTTCCGTCTGCATTGACACCAAAACCAGCCGCAGAGCCTCCTACATGGCTGCCGTGCCCGTTACAGTCCATTGGGTCTGCGTCAGGAACAGGAATAGGATCATAGGTGGGTGAAGTGGGATCCGCATTGTAATTATCGCCGACAAAGTCCCAACCACCGACAACTTTGGCTGTCGGGAAAAGGTTGCCCGTTTCGCCAAGTGTTGTGAAATCCTGTCCGGTGTAAATTCCTGAACCGCCAAAGTTGGTGTGGATATAATCGACGCCGGTATCAATGATGCCGATCGTGATATTGTCTCCTTGATAAGTACCCGAACCGCCCCATACTTGCGGTGCGCCGATCAGGGGTACGCTGGTGGAGTGATCCACTTCTTTGGAGATGATGGGGTGGATTGCCTTAACCCCAGGCATGGCTGCCAGTTTTTTCAGGACGGAGGTGTCAACCCGCATCCAGATACCATTGTACGCTTTTTGCGCTCGGAACATTTCAGTGGATTGAATGCCCGCTTTTCGAAGCGCGCTCATAAAGCTTGTTTGTTGTTCTTTGATTAAATTTACCTGGCTGATGGTGGCCTGCGCCTCTCTTTGATTTTTATCAAAGAGGACTGCGGCAGGTGTATCAGTCATTTCAACCACAATGCCGACCGGGCCTTTTCGGGTTGCCAGACTTCCGTAAAAATTTTGTACCTCATCCAAGGTAACCTGGGAAATTGGTGTTTTTTCCCTTACTGGCGGGGTCGCCCCTTGTGCGTTCGCCACACCTGCGACTTGTGATAATGCCATGACAAACACGATCATGGCCGCAAGGATGCGAAAAAGCCTTTGGGAGGTTTGTTGCTTAATCATAGATAATTCTCCTTGTTACGAAAAATATGAACCAGTGATATTCGAACTCCGCGCATAGCCTATCTTCTTGTTCTACGGACGCGTACCTCCTTGATTAAATTAAGTTTTTAAATTCTCCTGCCGGTCAAGGCAAGATCAACTCACTGGTAAAAATCATATTTATTAATGGATTTACCAGAAAATTTAATATAAACGAAAAAAACAATTACCTGACAGGGAATTGTTTTTTTGATGAGTTTAAATTTTCACACAGAGGGTTAAATCCTCTGAAAATAATAATGGAAGAAATAGATAGGAAATCAAATAAAATCAAAGCGTCTCCCAAATAAGCTCGACTTTTGTTGCTTTTGCCAACAGATCAATAATATTTTTTGCTTGCGCCAATAATAGATTTTTCTAGATACCTGTCCGAGAAAACTCAGATATTCTTTTAAAAAATAGGTTAACTTCCCACTTGCCTATATTGTCTGCCAATTAATAAAATCGATAAAAATTGATACCACTTCTGTTTGTAGTCAGGTCAATTTTTAATTCTAACCTTACGATTTTGCAAGTATAACATAAGAGATAATTGCTTACAAACATTTGACTGAGGCGGTATTTTGATGGTTTTGTATGCGGGGGACACCCAAATTCCCGTAAACAAAATCCAATATCCTCAATTTCTTCCGGTCAGGAAATCAGCGCGAAGAACCCAAAGCTGAATATGATTAAACCCGAGGCACGGTTTATCCATAGCGAAAGGTTTTGGTTTAAATGATCGCGTATCAAGCCTGCGCCGAAGCTGAGTGCCAGCCACCAGTATGATCGGAGAGTTTGTGTTGCCTATGAACATGGTGCCCGAAAAGATCGCCGCGAAGGAAAGATGGTCATTTGGAAATTCCAATAATTACCCCGCGTAGAAAAACGGAAAGTTATCTGTCATATCAATTGCAGGGAATGCGAAATGCATCCAGCTCCCAATGTTTTTGTAACGCGTTGAAATTCAACTTGTTTGCCTGCGGACAAAAATCCTCCGCCTTGGTCTCGTATTCGATCACAAAGACAGGCTTCCCTGCTTGTATGAATGGCAAAAGCATTTGACATTCATTAAAGGAGAAACATTCTTCGTTGAGCGCCCAATCAAAATAGCGGAGCAGGTCGGGAATTTGTGCGAGATCGTTTTTTAGCCCGATTGCCAGCCCGCGTTCGTGAGCCGCATTTGCGAGGAAGATATTAAAGCTGAGCTGGTCTTCGTAAGTCAACGGGAACCCCGTGTCATTCTCGTATCCGTTTACATTGTCCGGGTCAACACCGTCACAATTTTTTTGTAACGCAATTTTGAGACGGGCTGTCATGATTGGTTTCAAAATTTCGATTTGACGAATGTCCAGCCATTTTTCACCCGGCCAGCCTTTCAGATCCTTTCCCAAAATCGCTTGTGGGAATTGGCTGGCGTCTCTCCGCCAATCTTCAAATGAACCGCCGCTGAAATAGCACATGACAAAAATTCCACGTTCATGCAGTTGGGCAATGATAGAACTGTCAGTGTCAAACAGGTCGAGGTTGTAAATATCCACATCAAGGATCGGCTCGATCTCGCCTGAATATTGGATCTGCCAGGAGCTATTCACGGGCAGGATTGGGATAATTTTTTCACTGGGATTGATCGCAGTTAAAGATGCGGAAGGATTTATTTTAATTGGCGGTGTCTCTGTATATTCAGGCGCAGGCGTGCACGAACTAATCAGGCAACAGGCCGCAAATAGAATTTGTGCAGGCATTTTCATGTCTGGATTTTATCAAACAACGCGCAGGATGATAAAAAAGAGACATCGGGTCTCGATGTCTCTTTTTGAACGAATTATGCAGCTGGCGCTTCTTCTTTTCGCTTGAACCAGGTGGTCCATTCGCGGTTTTCCCAGACGACCAGGATCGGAGCTGCGTTGAAGATGGAGGAGTAAGTACCGCTGAAGATACCGACCAGCAGGATGATCACAAAGTGACGGATGCTGTCACCGCCGAACAAGACCAGCGCGAACAATGTGAACATCACAGTGAGCTGCGTGGTGATGGAGCGGTCCAGTGTTTGGACGATGGAGTGATTTACCATTTTTTCATATTCAACACGGCGATAGATCAATGAGTTTTCGCGCACACGGTCAAATACCACGATGGTGTCGTGTACCGAGAAGCCGATAACGGTCAGGAGCGCGGTTAAGAAGAGGGCGTCCGCTTCCCAGCCGAGGAGATAGCCGAGAATGGCTTCCACGCCGATAACAACCAGGACATCGTGCAGCATGGCGATGATGGCGGCTGTGCCGTAGCGATAGGCATGTTCCACGCTGCGGAATGCCCACCAGATATATCCCAGGATCGCGGCGGCGGCTAACAGGATGGCGTATCCAGCCGCGCGCGTTACTTCGGCTCCTACTGAAGCGCTGACGGAGGTAAAGTTAAGCACGATCACCTTTGAGGAAAAACGGCTTTCCATTTCCGCAACGATCTTGCCTTTGGTCTCATCGGTCATTGTTCTGGAGCGGATGGAAAAACCATCTTCTCCAAGGGATTGGACCAGCGGGTCGGCGATCGGTTCCTCGGAAGTTGAAAATTCCTCATACAGCTTTCCAATCTCTGCGTTGAGCGGACGCGCCCCTTCGAATTGCACTTCGAGCAGGGAACCGCCGCGAAAGTCAACGCCGAGGATCAATGGACTGGCTGATTTCTGCAAGTTCAACCCCATAAAGATAATGCCGGGGATGATCACGAGCAGGGAGATGAAAAAATAAACGTAACGATTCTTAATGATATTCATTGCGCGCTCTCCTAAAGACCGAACCAGCGCGGGTGCTCCGCGAGTTTGAGATTGTCCATCACGGTGTGCAGGAAGGTCCGCGTAACGATGATGGCAGTGAATAAGCTGATCCCAACGCCCAGAGCCAGTGTTACAGAAAATCCCTTTACCATACTGGCGCCAAATGTATTACCGAACAGGAACAGGATCACACAGGTGATGAGCGTGGATGTGTTTGAGTCGCGAATGGATGGCCATGCGCGGCTCCAAGCCAGGTCAATTGCCTGACGGAGATTTCGTCCGCCGCGTAGTTCCTCTTTGAGACGTTCAAAGATCAGCACATTCGCATCCACTGCCATGCCCACGCTTAGGATGAAACCGGCAATGCCAGGCAGGGTCAGTGTGACCGGAATTAGTTTGAAAAGCATCAAGCTGAATAAGGCGTAGCAGATCAAGGCCAGGTCTGCTACGAGGCCAGGCAGACGGTAATTGAAAGCCATGAAAAGGATGACAACCACCAAGCCGATGATGCCGGCCAGTACGCTCTTGCGAATGCTTTCTTCGCCGAGGGTCGCGCCAATGGTGCGGCTTTCCACCACTTTGATCGGGATGGGCAAAGCGCCGGAGCGAAGTTGGACCGCTAACGTTTGAGCTTCTTCTTGAGTGAATTGTCCGGTAATGACGCCCTCGCCGCTTGTGATCGGATCGTTGATGGTCGGGGTGGAGATGACCTGTTTATCCAGCACGATCGCAAGATACTGTCCGCGATGCGAGGTGGTGTATTCGCCAAAGACATTGGTTGAGTCAGGCTTTAAGACGAAGGAGATTTGATACTGGCCGGCGGTGTTTCTGGTCACACTTGCGGTTTCCAAACCAGCGCCGGTCATGACCGTGTTGTAGATGATCTCTTCTGGCGCGGCAGCGGGATCCGTCGGCGCGGCCGCTGGATCGATTGGGGTGGGAACAGCGGTCGGCGCTGTGGTAGACGCGCCACCGGCATCTGTTTTGATAATTGTTCCAACCGGGACAGGGCTTGTACCCATATCAACAAATTCCAATAAAGCGGTCTGTTTCAGGGTTGCGACAACTTCTTCAGGGTTTGTAATGCCGGGGAACTCCGCCACAATACGGCGGTCGCCCGCGGTTTGCATGGTGATCTCGCTTACACCGAGGGCGTTCGCGCGATTTTGCAGGATGTTCTTGGCGTTGGTAAGTTCTTCTGTGGTGATAACCGTTTCGGCTGGCACATCAGCTTCAAGCAGAGCCTGAAGCCCGCCGCGTAGATCCAGACCGAGTTTCACATCCACGTTGCGTTCTACCAGCGGCTTATCGTTAAATGGATTGATGATCGCTATATTTTTGCTTAGATCAATCCAAAGGGAAAAAGCCACCAGTATTACAATAAAAATCAACCAGTTATTTCGATTTCGCATATCTCACTCCATCCAAAAAAAATGCCAGTCGTTGACTGCGCGGACGCCATTATACTCGGTTGATTGGTTTACGGGAATATCCAATCGTTAAATAGGTCAGTCAGGTCGCAGCCACAGACCAGTTCGGCCTGTGACTGAAATTTTTGCGGCGTGGCGATATCCCAGGCATTTGTTTTGACGTATTCTTTCATGAACGCATCGAATTTCTCACTTCCCATTTCATCACGCAGGGCTTCGAAGAATAATCCGCCGCGGCCATAGACGATGCCGCTATACTCCGAGCCTGTGTAATCGCGTACGGGCAGTCCCACTGGAATTTCCGCCTGCCCGATCGAATTCCACCGTCCCTCCAAATCCAGACGAAAGCCTAGTGCGCCAGTTTGTCCGTATGTGTCGGAAAAATATTCCAGGGTGGCAAACTGTGACAGGGACTCGTCCAGCCACGGGTCATCTAATTGATCGTTGCCGACCAGGTTGTAGAACCATTGATGCGCGATCTCGTGCGCGACTGTGGCTTCCAAATAACTATTATCTGGGTCCACGATCCATTCTGTAATGGCGATCATGCCGGGATACTCAATTCCAAGCGCATAGGTGGGTGTGGTGACAAAATCCAATTCTGAATATGGATAGGGCGCGTATCTTTTTCCAAAGACTTCGAGTGACTTTGCCGCCGCCTCTAAAGCGGATTCTGCGCCGCGTTGAAAATTGTCGGGGGCATAAAAGCGGAGCGTAACGCCATTAACTTTTTTGGATACAACTTCATAATCTGGACTTGCCGCCAGATAAAAATCGCGTACCGGTCCCGCTTCATATCTGACCGTTTGCCTGTTCCCGGTTCGCTCCGCGTGACGGCTGATTTCCCGCCCCGAGCCGACAAGCGTTAGATTCTTTGGCGCTTCCACGGTGACGAGGAAGAAGGACATATCTGCATAGGTCACATCGCCGGATTGCGGGGGGATCTCCGCGTTCCAGCCTTCGTCATCATAGACCGAGATCATGGGGTAGGCATGGGCGAGGGCGAGTACATTTCCATAGTAGGCCAGCACCCCATAATTTAAGTCAATGGATTGCGGTACAGTGATATTGAACTCCATTCTCAGCGTGGTGTTCTCTTTGGGTTGAAGTGGTTTTTTTAAAGGCACGGTCAGCAGGCTGTCGTCCAGGGTGTAATTAGGAATGATCGCTTCATCATTAACAAAGACTTCATTCACATGCATATCGCCGCCGAGGATGTTGGGGAATAAACGGAACTTTACTTCTTTCAGTTCAACATCTTCGGCGTTGCTGTAGATCACGGTTTCACTGCCAGTGATATGGAACAGGTCATCTGCGATATTGAACCTTATGTCATACATGCTCGCGTACGGCAATTGATCTAGTATGGGTTGATATTCAGAAGTGAGCCCGTCTCTGTAAATGCTGCGGTCATTGGGAGATGTGGCGGTTGCTGTGGGTGGGATCTGCCCGGGCGTGGACTCTGTCGGTTTTGAAAAGAGCAGGCACGAGGTCAGGAAAAGAAGCGTCAGGTTTGAGAATAGGAATATTGGTTTCATGAAAAGTATCCCTGTAAATACGATAATGCGCTGGCGAAAACATCATCCGCATTTAATTTGTTGGTGTCAATAATGAGATTGGCGTGTTCGAACGCATGTGATAGTCTGCGGAGTTGTTCTTCGTGATCCGCGCGTCTCCAATTTAAATTTCGGCGTGTAGTGGAGTTTTCAAATGAGCATTGTAGATAGATCAAGACATCAGGTTTGGTGATGACCTGCCACATATGCTTGACATAAGAATGTTCCTGGGCGATATGGCGGCAGTGATAGCCGCGTTCTTCAAGCTTGTTTATAAGCGTGGACTTGCCTGAGCCGCAAGGCCCGACAATACCGATCAATAATTGTTTATCAGGCTCATTCATTATCGTGAACTAGGCGATGCAGTTCATCGGGTCCGCCAAGCACAGCCAGGGTGTCGCCCGCGTGAATCGGGCTGTTATCGGTGGGGTGCATTTCAGATTGATGGTCGTGGCGGATCAACACAATGCTGAGATGATAGTGATCTTCAAGATAGCCGACGGTCTTGTTTACAAAGGCTGCGTTATCGGATGTGACGATGCGTGCCAGGCTGAGTAATTGACCTTCAATTGAAATTGGATTGGTGACATCAGTTCCAGTGGCGGCGGCGGCAAAAACCGGAGCCGCCATTTCAGTGGCACTTAAAGCAATAAAACCAAATTGTTCCTGAAGCGAGTGCGCAAAATCCTCATCAAAGATTCGGATGACCACTTTGATGTTTTTATTCATACTGCGCGCCTTGAGGGCGATCTGTAAATTCATCGCGTCATTTTGGCTGGCCAGGATGATGGTGCGCGCATCTTTGATGTTGGCCGCTTCGAGTGCGGCAGGGCGGGTGGCGTCATCGTGGATGACGGGAATCCCCAGTTCGCGCACCGCGCTAAGCGTATCTATGTTTGCGTTGAATTCGACCACTGATATCTGTTCGCCTGTTTCATGCAGTTTGAGAGCCACACGATAGCCGAGATGTCCCAGACCGACGAGGATGACATGCTTATTTAATGTGGATGCGACTGCCATTTCCCATTCCTTATTGCGCGTGCGGCGATTGAAGATCAAGCTTCCGAAATCTGCCAATCCCTGCGCGAGCATGACGACCCCGACCAGCGGCATGATAAAGTGAAATGATTGTAAAACGAGATTCTGTGGAAAGTCACGGTTGGGGGGCTGTAAAAATGTGATGGTGAGAACGATGTAAATTGCTTCGGTCAAACTGCCGACCGGCTCGTTAAAAAGATTTGAGAGAAAATAAAAAAGTGCGCCGCCGCCCAGGATTGCAAATGAGAACCATAACAGCGCCGAGCGAAACTCGCTCAGTAAAATAGTCGTATCTCGCAGGGATGCGCGCAGGTGTTGCCAGCGATGACGGCGCGAACCCGATTTAGCGTGTCGCGTTTTAGGCATTGATGGGTAATCTAACACTCATGCGCCGGACATCGTCGCCTCTGCGGGCTGAGACTTTGAACACGAGCACGCTGATATCGTCAGCGGGGCGGTTGTCATCCAGGATGACAGCGTGCGCGAGCAGGGAGTCGGCGAGCTGCTGTGGCGTAGGGTCTTGGTCTTCCATGATCGAGCGGATGGTTTCTCCGACATTCATGGGTTGTCCGCGTCTTTTGCCGGCGTGAATGATACCGTCGGTGAAAAGCACAATGGTAAGGTCGGGCTCGATCTGCAGTTCAGTAATGACCGGACGGACATTCCTTGATGTACCAAGCGATAGGCTGTCTTCACTATGTGAATCGATTTGCTCACCACGGCAGATGAACATGGGCGAGGGGTTGTTGCGTGTTAGTACGATGGTTTTGCTATGAAGGTCCACGGAGGCGATATTTAATGTGCAGGTTACTTTGCCTGCTTTATCCGTGAATAATGCGTCTGAAGCGGCGCGCGCTGCAGCGCCATCACGGACGCCTTCAGCCAGCAATCCGATCACTTTGCGAACAACAAGCTGGGAGACAGCCTTCGCGCCGCGTCCGCTGGTCTGTCCGTCTGCAAGCACAACAGATAATCCGCCGGTGGGGCGCTCGATGACTTCAAGCGTATCGCCACTTTCAGAAACCGCATACTTGTTGATCTTTGCAACCGCGATTTGTATTTCCATGTTGGTAAGTATACATTCTGAATCGTAAAAGCGTAAAGCAGTTTATTCAAAAAATGTGATCAATCAAAATTATTGCAAGCGGCAGTTAATTTGTCATATGACAAGGGATTAATCCTTTGTGTATAAATTCACTAAAAACGCCTACCTATATCCCATCACGGATTAATTACAGAATATTACATCCCATTGTTCTAACTATGCGTATAATTTTCATTGGTTAGATTCATTTGATTAACCGATTTAAATTCATCTGCTCTCATATAATTTTGGAGGAATCATGATAACTAGAAGAGATTTCATAAAAGTTGGTGCTATTAGTGGTGCGGTAGGTTTATTGGTTGCTGTTGGATATACGGTTGGTGAAAAATTAAAACCATCCGGCCTTAAATTTGTCCCGGTTGATCTGCTTGGACCTGAACAGATCAATAAGTTCAAAGCGGCTCTACTCATCCCGCCAGTCATGCCGAAAGCCGGTACGGTTGGTTCAGGTAGTTCTGAGATCGATTATTACGAGATCTCAATGCGGCAGTTTGAACAGCAGATCCTGCCTGACAATATGCCAAAGACAACAGTTTGGGGCTATGGTGCGGTCAAGTCGGCCAGTCCGAATGGTTTATTGCTGCATAATGCCCCATCCCTCACTATTGAGGCTGCGTCAGGAAGACCCGTGCGTATTAAGTGGATCAATGAACTCGTGGATGAAAAGGGCAACTACCTTCCTCATATTCTTCCGGTTGACCCTACTTTACATTGGGCTAACCCGGGCGGTGGCGAAGCGGAGCGCGATTTTCGTCCGAAATTTGCGGTCACTCCTGAAAGCTATACTGGTCCCGTTCCGATTATTGCGCATGTTCATGGAGCGATCGGTGTGGAAGATGACAGTGACGGCTATGCCGAAGCTTGGTATCTTCCTGCGGCTGCAAACATCCCGAGTGACTTTGCAAAGGTTGGTACTTGGTATGACTTCTTTGCTGACAAGGCCGGGAAAGGATATGATGTGCAGTGGGAGCCCGGGTCAGCCGTTTTTCAGTATCCTAATCTTGGACGCGCGGCCACTATTTGGTATCACGATCATGCATTAGGTATGACCCGCCTCAATGTTTACGCAGGGCCGGCAGGATTCTTTATTATTCGTGGTGGGGCGGCGGGCGATGATGTTATTATAGATAGCCGTACAGATAAAAAAGCCGTACTGCCCGGGCCTGCTCCAAAAGATTCAGATCCATTCCCCCCAGATAAGACATATTACGAAATTCCCATGGCCATTCAGGATAGAGCCTTCAACGCCGATGGTTCATTATTCTATCCCAATAGCCGCGAATACTTTGATGAATACGAGGGACCATACATCCCAGAGACAGATGTTTCGCCCATTTGGAATCCTGAGTTTTTTGGAAATACTCTTATCGTCAATGGGAATACTTGGCCGTTCCAGACTGTCGAGCAGCGTCGCTACCGTTTGCGCATGCTCAATGGCTGTCAGTCGCGTTTCTTGATCCTGGACTTTGCCGGCATCCCCGGCGTGGAAGTCTGGCAGATCGGTAACGAGGGCGGTTTGCTGGTCGAGGCGGTTAACTTGACCGGCGCAAATGAGAATCGACTTTTGATGTCGCCAGCCGAACGCGCTGACCTGATCGTGGACTTCACAAAAGTTCCGTTGGGAAATTTTGTTCTGCGGAATCTCGGTCCAGATGAACCGTATGGCGGCGGCATACCCGGTGAAGATTTTGAGATCGCTGACCCCGAGACAACTGGGCAGATCCTTGAGTTCCGTGTGGTCGCAGCCACAGGGAAGGATGAAAGCACTCCACCGCAATACCTTAGGATGCCAGTGATCCAGGAGTTGCCCACACCCACTTTCACCCGTCGCCTGGCGCTGATGGAGGAGATGTCCATGGTCCACGATGGTCCTTCTGAGGCCAAGTTAGGCGTTGTTTCTGATGACGGGAAGCCCACTGCGCAAGAATGGATGGAGGAAGTCTCTGAAAATCCAGCCGTCGGCGCCGTTGAGGTCTGGGAATTCTACAATTTCACAGCTGATGCTCACCCTATGCATGTGCATGAGATCGCCTTCCATGTGATCAACCGTGAGAAGCTTGTGCTGGATGAAGAATCGGGCGAGGTCAAACTTCCGGTCCAGTTGAGCGGGGAAGTCCGACTTCCTGAGCTGTGGGAAAATGGTTTGAAAGATACCGTCATTGCTTATCCGGGTGAGGTGACCCGCATCCATGCTCATTTTGAAAAAGCGGGTCAGTTCGTCTGGCACTGCCATATTGTTGAGCATGAAGATAACGAAATGATGCGTCCATATCGTATTGGACCCCTGCAGCCGGGCCAGCCTCTCGCCCGTGTTCGTGGGCAGGGAATGTAGAGACTCTATATAGAAAAAAATCAAAAATATATTCAAATAAAGTGCCTCCCCTTGAGTTTTTATCAGGGGAGGCACTTTATGGATTCTTGAATGCTGGTTATAGCCAAAACACGATTCTTGTACTGTCCGGATTTATCTGGTTGATTTGAGCAGGTCCCATTTGTTTCCGTAAAGATCTGAAAACACTACTACCATTCCATAAACTTCCTGGCGCGGCTCTTCAATAAACTGTACGCCCCTGGATTTCATCTCGTGATAATCCCGCCAAAAATCATCAGTGTGTAGAAATAAAAATACCCTCCCGCCTGTTTGATTTCCAATACGCTCTTCTTGTTCGGGCGAATCTGCCTTGGCAAGCAGCAAACAGATGCCGTTTGACCCGCGCGGAGAGACGCGTACCCAACGCTTCCTGTCGCTGAGTGGAGTATCTTCGGTCAATTCGAAATTCAATTTTTGAGTGTAGAACTCGATCGCTTCATCGTAATCTCGAACGACCAATGTGATGTTTATTATGGATTGTTGCATGATAACTATTCACTCAAAAATATTTTTTGATTTTTCGCGATTCTTTTTTGTTTCACCCCGCTTCTTTTTTCCCTTCAATCTTGCTTCTTTTGACGCCTTTGTTGGTCTTGTCTTTTGGCGTAGTATTGGTTTTTCGCTTGCTTTTCTAACCAGTTCTTTTAGCCGGTCAATTGCGTCTTCGCGATTCTTTTCCTGCGTTCTGTACTTGCTTGCCTCAATGATCAACACCCCGTCATTTGTCATGCGTTTGCCGGCCAGTTTGATCAGGCGCGTTTTTACATCTGATGGGAGGGAGTGGGAGTTTTCTACGTCGAAGCGTAACTGTACAGCCGTGGCAACCTTATTTACATTCTGCCCCCCAGGCCCGGATGCACGGATATATTCCAATTGAAATTCAAGATCCAAGGATTGCATGGGTAAATTATACGTGTAATAGGTGCATAAGTAAAAGCATGGGAGAGCGTTCGGCTATTCCATGCTTTTGCTTGCCTAAATTTCCAATTTTTTATTTCGTTGCTTTTACCACCCTGGGTGCGTATAACCATAGAATTGCAAGTATCCCTCCACCGACCAAAAATGGAACAGGTCCGCCAAACCATTGGAATAGCACGCCATAGAATAAGGGGGCGACTGCATTTGCCAGACTGTAGACGGAGGTGGCTACGCCCAGCATTCCGCCGACTTCGCTTTTATCTGATGCCTTTGTGATCAAGCTGTTGATTGCAGGGTGGAGAACACCTCCGCCAAGTGCGGCAGGAAAACTTGCGATCATGAGCCATATAATTCCCAGCCAGCCGCGGGCTGATTCGTCAGGTAGGTGAATGTTAATGCTTGAAATCGCCACGCTGAATTGGCCTTCCCCGGCCATGCTTTCCAGCACTTTGGCTTTGTCATACCACGGGACCGCTACTGGGGGAGTCAGCCCGGTTCCGATCAACCCAATTGCCAGCGTGGAAAGACCGAGCAATACCAGCCAGCGGTCTCCTTTTTGTTTCGACCATTTTCCGATCAATCCGCCCTGCACCACGATGATGAACAGTCCGGCCAAAACAAATAACCCCGATGTATCGCGTGCGTCCATTCCCAATCGAGTCAGCGTAAATAATGAAAAAAGTTGTTCGTATCCGCCGAATGCGATCTGATAGAAGAACATGATGATTAAGAGAAACCCGATGGCGGGACGTCCCAATGCTTGCCTGATCGCGCCAAGTGAGAACGGCCTCTTGCGTGCGGCGGCGGGGTCCACACTATCGGTCAGTGTTTCGTGAAACCAGAATGTGGTTAGAAGGATGGATGTCAGCGAGAAGAATGCCGCAGTGAATGCGACCGCCTGATAATTTTGTCCTGTTGCGGCAAGCACAACGAACGCGATGATCGGACCCAGTACGAACCCTACCCCAAACGCCGCGCCCACCAATCCGAGTCCTTGCGTGCGTGTTTTTTCATTCGTGCTGTCTGCGATGGCTGCTTGCGCGGTGGAGATGTTCGCGCCTGAAAGTCCGTCAATAATGCGGGACAGGAACAACAGCCAAAGTGAATTTGCAAAACCGAGCAGGATGAAGCCCGCGAATGTTCCGATCTGACTCGCGACCAGGATTGGTTTGCGTCCGAAGCGGTCTGAGAGACGGCCTAGAATTGGTGCTCCCAAAAATTGCATCAGCGGATAGGCGGCTTGTAAGATTCCGATCACCAGCGGGGATGACCCAAAGCGCGCCGCGTATAACGGCAAAAGTGGAATGATGATGGACAATCCCATCAAATCAACAAGAACAATGACCAGCACAGGAAGAATGCGTTTGAAGTTAAGTTTTTCGGAATCCGTTTCAGTTGTCATATTTTTTCTCATAGAAAAACCCTCCCCCAGATCCGCTCTTTGGATTTGGGGGAGGGCAGGGTGGACGGTGTTTGTTTAGAACATCAAAGCGTTGACTTTATCGATCGCAGAACGCTCAGGTCTCAGGTCCGCTTCGGTCAGGCGGTTAAGAGGTGTGTCAACAAGGTTGTATTGTGAAGTCAGGTTTGGCTTGGATGTATCCAGATACAGCAACCCGGTCAGCATCCATTTGTTGCTCTGTGCTTCTTCCATCACTCGCAAAGCTTCGATGCGGCTGGAGGTGTCATAGCCTTTTTCAAGATTTTTCAAGATCACAGTTGAACCGTCATGCATGGCAACTTCGCGTACTTCACCTTCCGCCATTTCACGCTCAAGCATGATCTCACTGCGCGGTGCGATGTAGGAGATTTCCTGCAAGGGTTCTTCGTGATCTTTGCCCCACGCGTAGGAGTGGAAGGCATTTACCTGATTGTTGAACGTAACGCATGGGCTGATGATGTCCAGCAATGCGATACCGTCATGCGCCAACGCCGCCTTGATCAATTCCTTGACCTGTTTGGGGTTGCCCGCGAACGAACGCGCAACAAATGTCGCATTCGATACAAGCGCTTCCATGCAGATGTCGATCGGCATATATGGGTTTTCGCCCTGCTTCTTCAGGCTCAGACCTTTTTCGGCGGTTGCAGAGAACTGCCCCTTTGTGAGTCCGTACACGCCATTGTTTTCGACGATATAGACCATGTTCACATTGCGGCGCATGACATGTTTGAATTGGCCCATGCCAATGCTGGCCGAGTCGCCGTCACCGGAAACGCCAATGCCTTTGAGTCTGTGATCTGCGAACAGAGCGCCTGTTGCGATGGATGGCATGCGTCCGTGCAGGCTATTGAACCCGAAGGAGCGGTTCAAAAAGTAAGTCGGTGATTTGGATGAACAACCGATACCGCTGAACTTGACAACATCTTCAGGTACCACGTTCATTTCATACAATGCGGTTACGATCTGATTTGAGATCGAGTTATGTCCACAGCCCTGGCATAGTGTGCTGGGAGCGCCGCGATAATCATTTTTTGAGAGGCCGGCGAAATTGACGTTTGCCGTTGCGCCAGCCATGGGAAGAGTTTCTGTCATTTGTAATACTCCTTCTTAATCTACTTTCGCTTCGCTTTTGACTTTTGGCCTGCTACGGCTTTCTTTGTCACTTTCTTAGCTAAAACCTTTTTGCGGGCGCAGCTTTCTTGGCGGCTGCTTTCTTTACGACTTTCTTTTTACCGCTCACTGCCTTCTGTTTTCCGCCAACATACTTGGCGAGGATGCCTTCACGTACCCATTTTGCAGAAGCAGGCATGCCATCACCGAATGCCACAGATTTCAGGTTTGGCGCATATTGCGCGTATTCGGTCAAAAGAATTTGGTGCATTTGACCATCACGGTTCATTTCCACAACGAAGACCTGATCGTATTTGGCGAGGAACTCGTCTACTTCCTTGGTGAAGGGCAGGGCGCGGATGCGCAGGAATTCGGTCTTGATGCCATGTTCTGTTTCAAGTTGATGTCTCGCTTCTAGCACTGCCGCTTCCGTTGAGCCGTAGGCAATGATGCCGACTGTCGCGCCTTTCATCGAGTGCAGAACAGGAGCGGGAACATATTGCTTGGCAGTTTCATGTTTTCTCTTTAAGCGGTCCATGTTACGTAAATAAGTATCGGGTTCTTCCGTGTACTTGGCGTACTCATCATGCCCTGTGCCGCGTGTGAAATATGAACTTAATGGATGTTTATTGCCGGGGAATGTGCGATATCCAATTCCATCGCCATCTTTGTCAAGATATCGTCCCCAATTCCCTTTGAGTTCTTCAAGATCGCTTTCCATTAACACTTTGCCGCGGTCCATGGGTGTATCGGGATATTGGAATGGTTTGCTGATCCACTGGTTCATGCCCATGTCCAGATCGCTTAATACAAATACAGGAGTTTGGATCCGTTCGGCGACATCGAAGGCTTTCCAGCCGAATTCAAAACATTCATAAACATCCCCGGGCAGCAGAATTACTGAATGCGAGTCGCCGTGTCCGATGAAATGTGTGAAGGTCAGATCGCCTTGTGATGTGCGTGTCGGCAAGCCTGTGCTGGGTCCGATGCGCTGCACATCCCAAATTACCACAGGCACTTCAGCGTAATACGCGAGTCCTGCAAACTCGGTCATCAGGGAAAGGCCCGGACCTGAGGTGGATGTCATGGAGCGTAATCCAGCCCAGCCCGCGCCAATTGTCATGCCTAACGCGGCGAGTTCATCTTCCGCCTGTATAACTGCGTATGTGTGTTTGCCGTCTTCACGTTTACGCAGTTGGGGCAGGTATTCATTCAATCCTTCAGCAAGAGAGGAGGCAGGGGTGATCGGATACCAGCCCACGAATTGCACTCCGCCGAAGATCGTGCCAAGCGCGGCGGCGGTGTTGCCGTCTGCCATGATCAATCCATCCGTTTTGTTCATCGGCTCAAGATAGAACGGGTCTTTCTTTACAAGGTTTGCTTTTGCCCACTCAGCGCCAGCCTTGAGCGCGTTGTAGTTCATGTCGATCGGTTTTTGTTTCCCTTTGAAATGGAAGGTCAACGCGGCAAGGATCTTGTCCATATCCATATCGATCATTTGCGCGAGAACGCCCACGTAAACCATGTTACCGACTAGGTCGCGATAATCCGTTGGGATGTTCGGATCATTTCGGACGATGGATTTTATCGGCATCGGGTAAACAGCGATGTCATCCCGGTTGATGGACAGCTTGATATCATCAGCGTAGTAAAATGCTCCGCCGGGCGTGACAGATGCCAGGTCGCGTGCGAACGAGTTGACATTCAAAGTGATCACAATGTCTCGTTTTTCATCGTGCGCGATAAATCCATCCTTGTTCGCGCGGATGGTGTACCAGGTCGGCAATCCCTGAATATTGGAGGGAAGAGGTTCTTGCCCGATACAGGGATGCCCATTTTGAAAATGGTGCGCAGGATCGTGTTGTTGGCCGTGGAACTGCCTGAGCCATTTACTGTGCCGACTGTAATTGAAAAATTGTTGACGATCTTATTCATGTGTCTCCTATTATTGGATTCGTCATTGCGACGAAGAAATTAATTGATGGATCAGATCGGTATGTTCCGAGAGGGCTTTATAGCCTGCCTCGACATCGTTTGTGCAAATGGCGTCAACCATTTGTTGATGATAATTCCAGACTTCTGTAAGATAGTTGTAATCGGTAAAGAAGTTCAATCCAACCGTTTCGTAGGCGTTCCAGTAGGATTGTAATAATCCTGCTACAAAAGGATTGTTTAGGCGGTGATAAATGGTCAGATGTAATTCGCGATGCTCAGAGTGGGGGATCTCAATTGGGGTGCCGCGCAGTTTTTCCCAGGCGCGCTTCACCAGTGCTTTTAATTTTTCGTGGTCTTCACTGGTCAGTAACTTCACCGCCTCATGCCAGTATGCGGTTTCGATATGCTGACGTAAATCTGCGAAAGCGATGAAATGATCCTTATTTAATGCGATTGCATAATCCAGGCTATTTAATACAGCCGGTGTAAAAGAATACGGTTTTCTTCTTATGCCAGTTCGTGGTTTTACTTCTACAAGGCCAAGTGCGCGTGCTACTTCCAGCTGTTCTCGTAATCCCGCCAGGCTAATTCCCAGCTCGCGGCTTAGATCATTTAAGGATGGCAAGCTGCCTTCTGCTTCTTCGTGTGAAGCCAGATAGCGTAGGAATTCGGAGATCTCTGGGGAAGTTCGTTCGCGTAATATCGTCATAGTAATCTGATTAATCTGATTAATTGCATTTTACGACCGGCTAGGTGAAAAGTCAAGAGAACATACGTTACTGAATTGTCACAAAAAGAGAACAGGAGAATGGATTGGTCATCCTCCATTATCCTGTTCTCTGACTTTGAAACAAATTTGACCCCCAAAAAAATTTTATTAAAAAGAAAAAAAAAAAAAAAAAAAAAAAAAAAAAATTTTAAAAAAAAAAAAAAAGAAACCTTTGGTGCACCCCCCCACCGGGGGGGGGGGGGGAAAAAATAAACTTAATTAAGCAAGAGATCTTTTTTATAATTAATTATTTTCCGCTCCAGAGTTAACCCAATCAATAAACAGCTGTGTCTCTTCAGGGGTAAGCTTGTTTCCGCGTTTTGGCATTTTTTTATTCACGATGGATTCGATGAGCGGGCTATTATCAGCGTTGCCTGGCTCGATTACAACTCCATTGGTGGATCCTTTCATTACCCCTTCGTAGGTTGTCATGTCAAGGCCTTTCTTCACTGATTCTCCGCCATGGCATTTAACGCAGCGGCTTTCAATGATCGGCATCACATCATTGGCGAAACTTACGTTGCTGTTGGTTGGCACAGTGGATACCAGCGGAGCTTGGGTGGCTTGTCCGCCGCATGCAGATAATATGGTTAATACAAAGAATGCCGTAACCAATAATAATTTTTTGTTCATCTCGTCTCCTGATTGAAATTTACTTTATTTTGTTTCAAACTGGATGTGAAAATCATGTGTTTTCTTACCCGTGATTTTTTTCGCAATAACAAAAAAGGTAAGGTATAATTCGTAACTACGCATGGTTATCGCGTAATTTCATTTCAAGGCTGAGTATGTCAGGCGCATTTAAACTTCCCAACGATTTTTGGTCTTCGCTTCAAGTCACCCCGCAGGATGTTGAAAATCTACACAGCTTTTTATTTGAGCGTGAGACTCCACTGACTCTGCGTGATCTCACTGCTGAATTTGTAGATGCCCGTATCAAGGAAGAACGAGCTGCTGCAGAACTTAAACAAAAAGCCAATGGTAGGAGCTTTCTTCCGAAAGAAACTTATCAGGTTGGTGATCAGATTGTGTTTCCAGCATTGGATTGGAAACCAGGTAAGGTTATTGGAGTTCGCGAAGGAGTTAATCCATCGATAGGTGATTTTGACGTACTAACTGTGATGATGGATGATCAATCTGAGCGGATGTTTGCCTCAAACCTTCGTTCGCACTTCCTCAACGAGGCTCCAATTCCTGTGCCCGAAAATGATGATCTGGTGCCTGCCGCTATTTTGCGTGAGTATGGCGATGTGATCGATAAAAAACTGGAAGCTGCCTTTCACGCAGATGAAAGTCTTGTCAAGATTGCCGGGCGTTGGTTCCCAAGCGCGCTGTTGGTCGATATTAATCGCGGACAGTTGAATCTGGCAGAAGCTGTGTTGGATATGTCGGGCGGGGAACCGCTTCCGACAGCGGCATTGATCAAGGATATTGAACTTCCTGCCGGCATAAATACCAAGCTGGCCGAATTCTCTTTGAATTATGCTCTGCAGGATGATGATCGCTTTGATGAAGTTGGCCCCGCTGGTCAGGTGCTTTGGTGCTTGCGCCGCCTTGAGCCCGATTATGTCCGCGAAATTCCACCGCCATTGCAATATACCCCAATTGAACATGACCGCGATGTATTGAGCGGAGCGATGAAAAATCTTGAGGCGCAATTGGACGATGAGCTGACTCCTGTTGCGGAGGGTGACCTGCGCGAAGATATTTCGGTTGTTACGATCTCTTTGATCTACCCCCATTTACGTGCAGGAACCTTGCCCATGTCTGCCAGAGCGCGCAGGTTATTTCCTACCGCCTATGAATCAGAACGCGTGCGCTTTACACTGGTTGATGGTAAAACCAAACAACGCATCCCGGCCTGGGTTGTGCTTGAACATGGTTATGTATATGGCTTGCGCGAATGGTACAAGTCTCATCAGTTGATCCCCGGGTCTCTTGTTCAGGTAAAACGCGGCGAAAACCCTGGTGAAGTGATCGTTGAAGTCAAAAGCCAGCGTTCTTCAAAAGATTGGGTGCGCACTGTTATGGTCGGTAAAGATGGCGGCTTTGTCTTCGCAATGTTGAAACAGGCCATTACCGCTGAATTCAATGACCGTATGACCATTCACGTTCCAGACTTCAAATCCCTTGACCCTGTTTGGGAGAAGAAACGTTCCTTTGATGAGCTCGTTTTGTTGGTAATGCGTGAACTGACAAAATCCAACCCGCAAGGTCATGTGCATGCTCAGGAGTTATATGCCGCAGTGAATCTTGTGCGCCGCGTTCCGCCTGCGCCGCTCTTTTACCTGCTGGAGACTAATCCTGTTTTCAAGCACGTAGGCGACTTGCATTATCGCCTGGATGAGGAATAAGAATGAGTCTTCTAAAACCTTCAGTAAAGACACCCTTTCATATTGATTTTGATTGGTGGAAGAAAAATGAAAGAGATTGGCACGTCTTCCTGCGCTCCCTGTTATGTCCTGAACATCAGGCCGTTTTCGCAGATGCAGAGGAAGGTACGATGATCGATTGGGTCGATCTCCAAACTGCGGAAGTTAAGCCTGTGGATGGAGTTCAGCACGCATTGATGAGTCATTGCGCCCTGCTTCCCGATTTTTCGGATGCTCATACCGCCTTGGTGGAGGCTGTCTTTAGAATTTTCCTGGTAAATGGAAACATCCCCATGTCAGCCGAGGATCTTGCAAAAAAACTTAATAGATCTGCGGATACCATTTTGCGAACGATTTCCGGTCCGCGTGTCTATCGAGGATTAAGGCCTTACCAATAACTTGTTCTTTATAATTGAAAAAAGAGGACAGTGTAATTAACAAAAGCCCCCGTAGCTCAACGGACAGAGCGCCTGCCTTCTAAGCAGTAGGTTGAAGGTTCGATTCCTTCCGAGGGCACTATAAATTAAATCCATCGTGCATAGTAAGGAGAAAACCTATGCCTACGGTTATTCGTAAGTCAAGCGCAACACTTTTGGATACCCGACGTGAAGTTCTACATGCCGTGAGTTGGCAGGTTCGCTCTCATGTATGGAGTCCGCCCACAGACGAATATGAGAATGAAGAGACATATGTCGTTCTCGTTGAAATAGCGGGGATGCGTGACGATGATTTTGAAATCTCCCTTGAAAACAATATATTGCTGGTTTCGGGCACACGTCCCGATTTTCTTGAACGACGCGCTTATCAGCAAATGGAAATTCGTTTTGGAAAATTTGAGACCTCGGTACACTTACCCGGCCCTGTAGATATAGAGCAGGCGCGCGCAGAATATCAGGATGGGTTTTTAACAATTATCCTCCCTAAAGAAATTTCAGATCGAAATAAGGTTGAATAACACTATGGCCGCAGAACGCTGGCAATCAGGTATCCACGAATTCTTTCAATCCATTGGCGAGACTGACGACGAGCTAACCAGGATGTTCATGTCGTCGGCATTTTCGCGCATCCCGAAAAAAGATGACGCATCTCCCGCCCCGGAAAATGGCGAGAAAAACGAAGAGCAGAAGTTCCCCGATATCATTCCCATTCTTCCATTGCGCGGAGTTGTGGTATACCCCAATACTGCGGTCCCGTTGACGGTTGGGCAGGCTCGTTCGATCAGATTGGTGGATGATGTTGTCGGTGGGGATAAGCTGGTTGGTCTGGTGGCGGCTCTTGACCCCGAAAAGGAAACGCCGGGCCCGAACGAACTCTATCAGATCGGCACCATTGCGACGGTTCATCGCTTATTGCGTGCGCCGGATGGCACCGTGCGCCTGCTGGTTCAGGGCATTGAACGCTTCCGTCTTGGCGAGTTTGTCGCGGAGGAGCCGTATCTAAAAGCGCATATACACCTGCTTCCTGAGACCGATGAAGATAACCTTGAGACCAACGCCTTGGCGCGTAATGCGCGGGATCAATTCCAACAGATCACGCAGATGATCCCTTCTTTTCCGGATGAACTGGTTGGCTCGATCACTTCTCTTGAAGACCCATTACAAACTGCGTATACCATCGCCAATTTTCAGCGCATTAACTTGAAGGATGCGCAAGAGATTCTTGAGTTGGATTCAGTTTATGAAAAATTAAAAAAACTGATCGGGCTGCTAGTGCGCGAATCTGAAGTACTGACGATCGGACAAAAGATCCAGAACGAAGCGCGCGGAGAAATAGAAAAAGTACAGCGCGAATATTTTCTGCGCGAGCAAATGAAAGCCATTCAACGGGAATTGGGCGAGCGGGATGATCAGTCTGAAGAGGCGGAAGAGTTTCGCAAGAAGATCGAAGATGCGAAAATGCCCGAAGAAGCGCTAAAACAGGCCAAACAGGAGTTGGATCGTTTATCCCGTTTACCGACCGCCGCTGCTGAATACGGAGTCATCCGTACTTATCTGGATTGGCTGGTGGCGCTTCCATGGACAAAATCTACAGAAGATAATCTTGATATTTCCCATGCGCGCGAGATTTTAAATAAGGATCATTTCGGACTTGAAGATGTGAAAGACCGTATCCTTGAGTTCCTTGCGATCCGAAAATTGCGTATTGACCGGAAAGATGACAAAAAGGAAGCTTCGACCGATGAAATCCGTCATGAGCGCGAAGGTGTAATTCTGTGCTTTGTTGGTCCGCCTGGGGTCGGCAAAACATCCTTGGGACAATCCATTGCGCGCGCCATGGAGCGCAAGTTTATCCGCGCATCTTTGGGCGGCGTGCGTGATGAGGCCGAGATCCGCGGACATCGGCGTACTTATATTGGCGCGATGCCGGGGCGGATTTTGCAATCCCTGCGGCGGGTTGATTCCAAGAATCCTGTCTTTATGCTCGATGAAGTGGATAAGCTTACTTATGATTTCCACGGCGATCCCGCTTCGGCATTGCTTGAAGTGTTGGATCCTGAACAAAATGTTGAGTTTCGAGACAATTATCTCGAAGTCTCTTACGATCTTTCGCAAGTTTTCTTTATTACCACCGCCAACACGCTGGAAACCATTCCGCGCCCATTGCTTGACCGCATGGAGCTTATTTTCCTGTCGGGTTATACTGAAAATGAAAAGCTGGCTATTGCGCGCGGGTATCTTATTCCGCGTCAGATCCGAGAGAACAGTTTGCGGGCTGGGGAGATTACTTTCACAGACGATGCCTTGAAAATGATCATCCGTCAATATACGCGCGAAGCGGGCGTGCGTAATCTGGAGCGCAAGATCGGCGCGGTCTGCCGCAAAGCGGGTACAAAGATTGCGGAAGGTAAAATTGAACAATTTGATATTACCCCTGAACTTTTAGATGAATATCTTGACCACCCAATTTTCTTTGGGCCGGAGGAATTGAATAAACGCACATCCATTCCTGGCGTGGTGCCTGGTCTTGCATGGACTTCCTTTGGCGGGGATATATTATTCATCGAATCAACCGCCATGCCTGGCGGGCGTGGTTTTCAGGTGACAGGCTCGATTGGGAATGTTATGCAGGAATCAGCGCGCGCGGCATTGTCATATGTTCGTTCACGCGCCCCGTCGCTGAAAATCCCGCAGGAATTTTTTGAGAAATTTGACATCCACATGCATATTCCATCTGGGGCGCAGCCGAAGGACGGGCCGTCTGCCGGCGTGACCATGGCTACCTCCCTTGTGTCGTTGATCTCAGGACGTAAGGTCAAACCTCAGGTTGGCATGACTGGAGAGATCACATTACGAGGTCAGGTTCTTGCGATTGGCGGCGTCAAAGAAAAGGTACTGGCGGCGCATCGCAATGGTCTTAGGACCGTGATCCTGCCCAAGCGTAATGAACTGGACCTTGATGATGTCCCTGACGAGATCAGGCAATCCATGAAATTTATTTTCGCAGAATCAGTCGATGAGGTTATCAATGCCGCGCTGGAAAAAGCTAAGCCTGTAAAGAAATTGACAGCGAAGCCGCAAAAGAAAAAAATCACAAAAACGAGAGCGAATAAGAATGGCAAAGTCAAAGGTACTGCTCGCAGAAGATGATGTGACAATGGTCGCCTTATTGAAGATCCTGCTAAAAATGGAAGACTTCGATGTGGTGGCACTTCAAGCGGATGCTGATGTCCTGGCGTCTGCTCGTATTGAGAAACCAGACGTGCTCCTGCTTGATCTTCATCTGGCAAATCAGAATGGATTGGATATTTTGGACCAAATTCGAGGCGCGCAGGATGTTTGTGATCTGCCCATCATAATTTCCTCGGGGTCAAATTCGAAGGAAGAATGCCTTAGGCATGGCGCAAATGGTTTTGTGTTAAAGCCCTATATGCCTGACGAGTTGATCACTGCCTTGAAGCAAACGATCAAGGCTTTGTAATGTTCCGTGAAGATACGCGAATTTTGCTTTCCTGAAGACCATGAAGGCGCGCTGGGACTATGGCGCAGCATGGAGATTGGCGTGCAGGTGGGGCGTTCAGATACACTTGAAGAGATAAAGAAAAAACTTCAACGCGATCCCGATCTTTTTTTAATTGCAGAAATTGATAATGAAATTGTTGGCACAATTATCGGCGGCTATGACGGCCGTCGCGGAATGATCTATCATCTTGCGGTTAAGTCAAATTTTCGAAAACATGGGATCGGAACCATGCTTCTCGAGGAAGTTGAAAAACGATTGCGGGATAAGGGCTGCAAAAAATGTTATTTGCTCATCACTGCTGAAAATGCGGCCGCTGCTCAATTTTATGAACGAAACAACTGGCGTGAAATGAAAGAGGACCGTATCTTCGGAAAAGAATTTCCATGACAATTCGATTTGGGATTTTGACTCTCTCTGACCGCTCTGCGCGCGGGGACCGCCCAGATACTTCTGGTCCCGCATTGGCGGATCTGCTCCGCGCTCAAAATTGGGCTGTCGTTGAACAGCTGATCCTTGCCGATGATGAATCCGCCATCCGCGTCAAGCTCGCAGAATGGGCAGACAGTGCTCGATTTGACGTGATCCTGACCACAGGCGGTACAGGTTTTGCGCCGCGTGATGTCACTCCGGAGGCCACTCGTGCAATCATTCAACGTGAAGCTCCAGGGCTTGCTGAATGTATGCGTGCAGAAAGCCTGAAGAAAACTCCCCACGCCATGCTTTCCCGGGCTGTTGCGGGAATTCGCGGAAGGACGTTGATCGTAAATTTGCCGGGCAGTCCAAAAGGTGCCGTAGAGAATCTACAGACCATCCTGCCGATATTGGCTCATGCAGTTCAATTGCTGGGGGATGACCCTGCTTCAGAAGCGACTCATTAAAATTTTAATTTAATTAAATAGAAGGTTGCAATATAGGGAATAAAAAAACAGCAACCGCTTACAATGGTCCATGCAGAAAATGTGATGCGCACTGGAAATTATTTCCCCATTCTGGAACGATACAAAAAACTTTTTCCACCCAACGAATCGGAGTCTACTAAATGGCAGTCGATCAAAAACATTTCTCGAACAGGATGATATTCTGGTTGTTGTGGGTAATGTCTATATCGGTTTTGATTCGTACTGCGTGGTTGGGAGATGATTCATTTATTACCATGCGCACAGTTGACAATTGGATTAATGGGTACGGGCTGGTTTGGAATATTGGAGAAAGAGTACAAACATACACACATCCGATGTGGATGTTGATGTTAAGTGTGGTTTATTTCTTTGTTCGTGATGGATATTTTACATTGTTGATTTTAAATATCTCGGTTTCTATTTTTGTCTTTGCCATTTTCTTCAAATATTATTCAAACGATGATTTTTCCCTCTTGTTCGGTTTTGGAATTCTTGTTTTGTCAAAGGCCTTCATTGATTATTCAACTTCCGGGTTGGAAAACGCATTGACTCATCTCCTACTATTAATATTTGCAATAGAGTTCCTTAAGCCTGTTATTTCCAATAAATCCTCCCATTTATTTATGCTTTCCCTGGTCGCTGGCCTGGCTGCCACAAATAGAATGGACTCTGTTTTGTTTTTCATTCCCGCCTTGATATATGCTTGGGCTAAAGATTTTCGCAATGTTCGCGGAACTGGTTTGTTGTTGGCTGGTTTTTCACCTTTCATGCTTTGGGAGGCGTTTTCTCTCTTTTATTATGGATTCCTTTTCCCAAATACTGCATACGCCAAACTTAATTCAGGAATTCCTGAGCAGGAGTTGCTCCGTCAGGGCATTCTCTATTTTATTAATTCTATTACATGGGATCCCATGACATTAATGGTAATTAGCATAGCTTTGCTGGTTACGGTTGTTTCGAGAGGGAGCGGTGAAAAAATGCTGGCGGTAGGCATTGGTTTGTACCTGATGTACATTTTATATATTGGTGGCGATTTTATGAGCGGCCGTTTTTTTTCGTCAGTGTTTATCCTGAGCGCCTTTCTGTTGACAAAATATGTCAAAGAATTAGATATGAGAAACAGACTGATAATTTCAGGTCTCCTGTTGGTTGCTGGGATTCTATCCCCGGCTTCAACGGTTACCTATTTTTTGAAAGTGCCTGGCTCGACAAACAATCTAAGAGATAATATAGATGCATACAGCATGATTGCCGATGAAAGACAATCCTATTATCAAAGCACAAGCCCGCTTCTGTTGGATAGAGGTATGGAGATGCCAAAGCATCCATGGGTGGAAAATGGAGTTCAATACAAAAAAAATAAAAGTTTGGTGGCTGTTGAAGAAGCGGCTGGGTTCGTGGGGTATTTTGCAGGCCCAGATGTTCATATTATAGATATTTATGCTCTTGGAGATGCTTTATTGTCCCGTCTTGAAGTTGTGGATTACAAACCTTGGCGTATTGGACATTTCCAGCGCGATTTGCCGAATGGATATATTGATACGATAAAAATCGGAAAGAATAAGATAAAAAATCCGGATCTGGCACAATTCTATGACAAATTAAAAATAATTATCAGCGGTGATTTGTACTCAATTGAACGAATAAGGACGATTTTTGAAATGAACACAGGAAAATATGATTACCTAATTGAACGGTATGGACAACTTCCATAGAGTATCGAAAAATATTTTGTGTGATTTGACCTAGCCACGACCCGCAACTCGTTGGTATAATCCGCCCGCTAAAATAAAAAATCAAACAACAAGGAAAGTGCAAGCATGATAGATGTAAATGAACTTCGCAAGGGCGTCACGTTTGAATTGGACGGCAATCTCCTGAAAGTATTGGATTATAGCCATAACAAGACCGGACGCGGTAATGCCAACATTAAAGTAAAAGCCCGTAATTTGTTAACCGGTTCCACCATTGAGCGGACTTTCAGTTCAGGCCAATCTGTGCAGGATGTAAGCCTTGATTTTGCAAATGTCTCGTATTTATATAACGATGGCGATCTGTACTATTTTATGGATAATGTGACCTTCGAGCAGCCCGGCATTAAGAAGGAATCCTTGGGCGAAGCTGCCCAATATCTCAAGGAAGGCATGGAAGTCAAACTCACCTTTTATAAGGGTGAGGCGATTGATGTTGAGATCCCCACCTCTGTCGATCTTAAGGTCGTTGCCGCCGATATGGCGATCCGCGGCGATACTGCCACGGGTGTTACAAAGAAAGTCACCACAGAAACCGGGATTCAGGTGCAATGCCCGAATTTTGTTAACGTAGGTGATACTATTAAAGTAGATACACGTACAGGTGAATATCTAACGCGCGTGTAAATTAATGACCATGGTAAATAAGGAAATTAGTAGGCAGGTACTGGTGCTTGTCTGCTTAAATATGTAATATGAAAACCCCATCTGGGCGTGAATGCCCGCATTTTTTTGGAGATTATTATCGCGGCCGTAATATCGAAGAATGTCGCTTGTTGAAACTTCATGGTCAGGCATGGTCTTCTGACTTGTGCAAGACCTGTCCAGTGCCTGATATTGCGCGCGCCAACTCCTGTCAATATATGCAGTTGAGACTTACAGTGGTGCGCCCCATCACTGCTATGTTTCAGCGCCGTGTTCAAGTGACAGCATTTTGCGAAAAATCCAACAGTAGTGTTGCTGAACCTCAAATAGGCTGTAAAGATTGTCACTCCATGCTGTCAACGTTTGAAGTAATCGAATAATCCCTGCTTCCGGGGGAGGCAAAATAAATGACGCTTACACTGCTGTTGGACCTCGATGATACTCTTCTCGACACAAATCTAGATTCTTTTATCCCGGCTTATTTTCAGGCTTTGGCGAAATATCTCACACCGCAGGTCGCGCCTGAGAAAATGTTTCGCGCCTTGATCTCCGGTATGCGTTCTATGAGCGAAAGTGAGGATTTCTCCCGCACATTGGCGCAGGTTTTTTACGATGATTTTTACTCACAGATCAATGTTCAGCGCGAAGAACTTGATTTTGCCATAGAAAAATTTTACGATAATATATTCCCCACTCTTTCAACTTTGACAGCTCAAAAACATGATGCGAAGCCGTTTGTTGATTGGGCGTTCGCTCAGGGGTTTCGAATTGCTATTGCCACCGATCCGCTGTTGCCGCGCAAAGCCACTCATCATCGCTTGCGTTGGGCCGGATTTGAGCCTGAACAATTTGAGATCGTTTCGACATTTGATCATTTTCATTTTTCGAAGACGCATCCAGCGTATTATGCCGAGATGCTTGGGCGCATGGGCTGGCCGGAAGGTCCCGTGCTTATGGTGGGCAATGATATGGAGCGCGATATCCTTCCCGCGCAAAAGCTTGGATTGGCAACTTATCATATTGACTCCGAATCCGCTTCCAGTCCCAGCCCCGAGACGGGTGCGCGTGGTAAATTGCAGGATCTGCGTCCCTGGCTTGAATCCTCCGATCTCTCATTCTTGATTCCATCCTTTAAGACCGTTGATTCCATCCTTGGAATATTAGCGGCAACCCCAGCCGTGCTGAATGGATTTTCGTATCCTCTCGATACATCTAGTTGGACACATGAGCCAACTTCCGAGGATTGGTCCTTAACTGAATTGGTTTGCCACTTGCGGGATACCGAACGTGAAATACATCATATGCAGATCAAGCCGTTCAAGGAGCAAAGTGAGCCATTTATTCCGCGCCCGGATACGAGTATATGGGCAAGCCAAAGAGATTATCTACATGAAGATGGCAGGCTTGCGTTGGCGGAATTTAATGATGCTCGGCGGGAGTTATTGGTGTTGCTTAAGAATATTGAGGTGGATGAATGGGGGCGCAAAGCACGTCACGCGATTTTTGGCCCGACGGATTTCCTCGAAGTGGTCGGTTTTATTGCTGAGCATGATCGAATGCACATCCAGCAGGCATGGAATACTCTGAAGAATATGTAGAATTTTGGCGTGTCTTCCAGGCGGAATCAGTGTTATAAGCACAGCAAGGGACGAGTTAACCTCTTGTCCCTTTTTTATTTTATTTGAAGATTACTGTTTATTTTTAAGGAGAACTTGTATGACAAGACGTGTAGTTGTAACAGGGCTGGGTTGTATAAGCCCGGTGGGAAATAATGTAAATGATACGTGGCAGGCGCTGCTGGCTGGGAAATCTGGCGCTGCTCCTATCACTGCTTTTGATGCGAGCGCGCATAAAACAAAATTTGCCGCAGAAGTAAAGGGGTTTGATCCTGTGGCATTATTTGGCACGCGTGATGCCCGCAAGATGGACCGCTTTGCGCAGCTTGCGACTGCCGCTACTGTGCAGGCTATGGAGCAATCTGCGTTAAAGATAGACGATGCCAATCGTGACCGCGTCGGCGTTTTGATCGGTACAGGCATTGGCGGCATCATGACCATGTTGGAGCAGTACGAAGTAATGCGGGAACGCGGCCCCGAGCGCGTCAGCCCATTTCTTATTCCCATGATGATCTCTGATAACGCGGCTGGCAACATCGCCATCCGCGTAGGTGCGCGTGGTCCCAATATGGCAATTGCAACTGCATGTGCTTCTGGAACAAATGCTCTGGGCGAAGCCGCTGAAATGATTCGCCGCGGTGCTGCAGATGTGATGATTGCCGGAGGGGCTGAAGCTGCCATCACTGCGCTTTCCATGGCTGGCATGAATGTGATGACCGCTTTGTCCACTCGCAATGATGATCCACAGACAGCTTCGCGCCCTTTTGATAAGAACCGTGATGGATTTTTGATGGGCGAAGGCGCAGGTATGCTGATTCTTGAATCTATTGATTTTGCCCTGGCGCGTGGCGCGAATATCCTGTGTGAATTTTCAGGCTATGGCACAACTGATGATGCGCATCATATCTCCGCCCCCGCTGAAAATGGGGCAGGCGCTGCGATATCAATGAGCCTTGCCCTGCAAAGCGCGGGGTTGATGCCTGCGGATATTGGATATATCAACGCGCATGGAACTTCCACATATTTAAATGACAAAAGTGAGACTGCCGCGATCAAAACGGTATTTGCGGAACAAGCCTACAAGATCCCTGTCTCTTCTACAAAATCCATGACAGGTCATTTGCTGGGCGCATCTGGCGCGGTGGAAGCCGTGTTCAGCGCGATGGCGATCATTAATAATATTTTGCCACCTACGATCAATTACGAGACCCCCGACCCTGTTTGTGATCTTGATTATGTACCCAATCAACCGCGCACAGCTGAGCCAGATTATGTTATGTCGAATTCATTTGGGTTTGGCGGTCATAACGCCACGCTGATCTTGGGTCGTTACAACCCCTAAAGGAGTAAACATGCCATTTGCGCATATTACGGGCTGGGGCATGTTTGTCCCGGAACCGGTATTGACCAATCATGATCTTGCCAAACTCATAGATACCAATGACGAATGGATTCGTGATCATACTGGGATTGGCGAGCGCCACATTGCCCGTGAAAATGAGTTTCCGTCCACGCTCGCGGTCGAGGCATCCCTCAAAGCGTTAGCAGTTGCCAATCTCGCCCCGACCGAACTCGATCTGATTATTTGCTCGACTTCTTCGCCTGAATATATTTTTCCAGCGACGGCCTGTCTAATACAAGACCAGATCGGCGCCACCAGGGCCGGGGCATTTGACCTGCTGGCTGCCTGTTCGGGTTTTATCTTCGCATTGAACATGGCCGCTCAGGCTATTCGCAGCGGTTCCATAAAAAGTGCACTGGTGATCGGATCGGAGACATTATCCCGATTTGTGGATTGGAAGGATCGCAATACCTGCATCCTCTTTGGAGATGGGGCGGGCGCTTTTGTTTTACAGGCAAGCGACAAACCCGGTGGGGTTTTATCCGCAGTAATGCATTCCGATGGCTCGGGCGCGGATTCTTTGACATTGCTTGGAGGCGGTTCCCATCATCCTGCCACAGAACTGACGCTGCGCGAGGGCAAGCATTTTGTCCAAATGGATGGGAAGGCGGTATTCCGTTTTGCCACGCGTGTTATGGGGCGGGCCGTCATAGAAGCGTTGGAAGCAATAGGAATGACAACCAGTGATGTGCAATGGATTATCCCGCATCAGGCGAATTTTCGAATTATTGAAACAGCTGCAAAATTCTTAAAAATGCCGCTTGACAAATTCGTCATCAATGTGGAGCATTATGGAAATACTTCCACAGCCTCAATCCCGATCGCAACTGTGGAGGCTGCTCAAAAGGGACAGCTTAAATCCGGTGACAAAGTTGTGTTTGTCGGTTTTGGCGCGGGTCTTACCTGGGGAGCCATGGTTGTTGAGTGGACTGGACCTATCCCGACCAAGAAACACATTAACCCTGAGCAATATCGGTTCTTCGCGCGTTTGCGCAGATTCGTTCGCCGCGCTATCCGTTACATAGAAAGCTTCTACTCGCGCAAGGAAGTTTAATCATTTTTTTAATCAATTGTGGTAGCATAAGGTCGAAATAAAAAAAAGGAGTGTACTATGGGACTACCACGTGGTGCTGAATGGATCATCATTCTTGTTATCGTCATTCTCTTGTTTGGACCTGGCCGCATCGGCAAGATCGCCGGTGAACTCGGAAAGGGAATTAAAAACTTCCGTGAAGGGCTGGGTGCAAAAGATGAGCAGGTGGCGGAGCCTGAGAATAAAGAAGAAAACAAGTGATTTGCAAAATAAGGCTCTCTGAAAAGAGAGCCTTATTTTTTATTTTGGGCATGTTTTACGCAGCGGATATTTTAAGCTCTTAATTGAGTTACAAGCTCTTCAGGATCTGTAGCAGGCAGCTTGCAAACAAAGTCCTCACAAATATATGCATTTGGTTTTCCATCTGCTGGGCGCCGTTCGGGTCGGTAAATTTTCTGTTCATTTCGTCGGTCAGTTCATGGGCAGATACGAACCATTTATTATTAAAATCTGTTTGATATAGCTCAAGTAATCCCAATATGAGGCGTAGTCTTCAAGAAAAACCGCGCTTGTTGCTGCGTAGTTGTGCCATGCGCGGACCAATTGATTATTTGGTCTCAATGCGGAAAGCAGAAAATCTGCGCTGCGGGTAGCCACCTTGTAGTATTTGTTCTCAGGTGGAGAAACATTTTTTTCTGTATCGGAATATTGGGGGGATCGCCAGTTTGGCGGGGACACTTCGTTGATCTTGAAGCGGCTTCAGCAAAAGTTGCTAGTATAAGACCATTCCATCTCGCGCATGACAAAGTCGAGGGTTGCTTCAACGATCCGTTTATAGGCGGGATCCTTGGTGACCTGCCATGCCCGCAGATAAATTCGTGCGAGCATGGCATTGTCATAAAGCATTTTCTCGTAATGGTGTACCCAATCGCACAAACGGAGTTTTGTTTTCAGCACGATTATCTGTCGGTAGTTATGGTCTAATGGCTCACTAAGGATTTGAGATACCAGCCAGTTGTGTCTCCATCTCAGTTGGCGAATTGACTGGCTGTAAACAAACAAATCCTTGACATACGTATGCTGTTGGAAGATCATTCAATAGAGGTCTATCTTTCAGCAAGGCTGGCGCATCCGGCTCCGGCGGGTAATTGGAAATCGCAGTTACCTGTCGGGGTCGGAACGTTTTCCAAAGGGTGTTCAATAATTCTTTGGTTTCGGTATGCTGTGAGTCGCCGATAATTGCCACTTCACGAGTCGGACCAACGGCAAAATCAGCCGCGCACAACCATTGTGCGAAGGCAGTTGGATAACGTAGCATGGCTCCATATACTGAGGAAAGCATCTCCTCGGCAAGATCTCGCCAATCCGTCCTATCCCCATACGCTGCCAGCTCGAGTAGGGCAGTAGCGGCGAGTGCATTCCCAGACGGGGTGGCATTGTCCTGAATATCTTTCGGACGTACAAGGAGGGTTTCATGGTCGTCGCGGGTATCGAAAAAACCTCCATTGGGATCAACGAAGTGTTCAACCATTTCATCGGCGAGTTTCAAAGCCGAAAGATACCATTCTTTATTCGGATCGGATTGGTACAACGCCAAAAGCGCCAAGATCAGACCGGCATAGTCTTCCAGGTAGGCATTGTGCTTTGCCTGTCCCTCCCGCCAGGATCGGTGTAGCCTATTATTTACATATAGATTATTCAACAAGAACTGTGCGTTACGAATGGCAACCTGTAAATAATCCAGCCTATTAAGATAACGTCCTGCCTCTGCAAAGGCTTTGAGCATCAGGGAATTCCACATCACCAGCACTTTGTCGTCGGTGGCGGGGCGGATGCGTGAACTTCTTGCTTCTAAAAGTCTTGCATGACATTTGGATAATTTCTGCCAAAGTTCTACTTGCTCCATTTTGAAGCGGGCTGCGAGTGTCGAATCATCCAGGGCACGTTGCAGGATGGTGTTGCCTTCCCAATTCCCTGAAGGGGTAATGCCATATGCGGCTTTGAAAAAGTCGAAATCAGAACCTAGGACTCCTTCAAGTTCGTCCTGTGTCCAGACATAGAATTTCCCTTCTTCACCATCTGAATCGGCATCCAAGCTGCTGAAAAATCCACCATCTGAATGCGTCATTTCGCGCAGGACAAAATCCAGCGTCTCCTCGCAAACCCTGCGATAGTCGGTGTTGCCAGTGACCAAATATCCATGTAGATAAGCCAAGGCTAACTGGGCATTATCATATGTCATTTTTTCAAAATGTGGTGTTCTCCAAAAATTATCGACGCTATAACGGGAAAATCCGCCGCCGACAACATCATACATCCCGCCGCGTGACATTGCACTTAAGGTATGAATGACAGCCTTTATTATTTGTTCGCGTTGAGTTGTATCGATGGTAGCTCGACGTAAAAGAAATTCGATGGTCATGGGTTGCGGAAACTTTGGCGCCGAACCCCAGCCTCCATATCCCCAATCGTAAGATTCAATCAGGTTCTTTATAGCTGCTTGGAGAGCATCTGTAGTTATTTCATTTCTATTCTCAGGCTTGTGTATGGGCGGACGAATGTGTTCGAGTACCTGATTCCCAACTCGATCCACTTCCTGAACATCTTCATGCCATGCCTTGGCGATGTTTGATAATACTTCTTTGAAGGAAGGCATGTTATATCGACGAACAGGGGGGAAGTATGTGCCGGCGTAAAATGGACGCAAGTCAGGTGTTAAGAAGACAGACATTGGCCAGCCGCCAGATCCGGTCATGGCAACGGTAGCTTGCATATAAATTCCATCCACATCTGGGCGTTCTTCTCTATCCACCTTGATGCTGATAAATTCTTGATTCATTAGCGTAGCGGTTTCACGGTCCTCAAAACTTTCCTCCCTCATGCGGTGGCACCAGTGGCAAGCTGCATAGCCAATACTCAGAAAAATGGGTTTGTTTTCTGCCTTTGCCTTATCGATGGCTTCCATGCCCCACGGATGCCAATCCACGGGATTATTTGCGTGTTGAAGCAGGTAAGGAGAATTTTCCGAGGCAAGATGATTAGGCATAAGATACCTCTATGAGTAAAATCAAAATTAACTTTTAAAAGATTATAGCCCATGCTGATAAAGTGTAAGTGAGAATGTTGATTCAAGATTAGTTCTGGATGTTGTTTATACGGGTACTTATACCCGTATACCAGATTTGTGCCCCGCCAGCCGGATCCGATTGCGGTTGTGAGATGGAAAAATACAGCGTTTATGAAAGCTTGTTGTTAAATATAACCAAAATCGTTCACTTCAAGACGAGGAGGTGCATGTTTGGAATTCTGTCTGCAAACAGGTTAGCCATAATCACTTGGAAACACGGCTACTAGAATTACCTGATCGTTTTCTGAATAAGTTTAATTCAGGAATTTTCAATGATACGTTTCTGGCTCGCTATGGCCACACTGTTTGTCCGTTGTTTATTTGATTTGTCCATTAGAAGTTGCCCTATCATCAATTTCGGATGAGAATTCAATTACCTATTCAAGTCTATGATCCCGGCGTTAACCTCTCTCCTTTAATCTTTTGCAAAGCTCACGCATTACAGCCAGGCTTACTTCCGGGCGTTCACGCAGCAGGCTTTCGAAATTCAATCGGTCAATGCATAGCACACGCACATCGCCGAGGGCGATCACTGAAGCAATGCGCGTGTCGCCGCTGATGAGCGACATCTCGCCGACCACATCGCCTGTTAGGCGGCGGGCAATTTCCTTTTCAGTCTGGCTCTCATTGTTCACCACGATCCGCACTTTGCCGGAGACGATCAGATACATTTCATCTCCCGCCTCCCCTTGTTCGCAAATGATTTCATCATTCACAAAATCGTACTCGGTGGCGATCGCGGCCACACGCTGCAAGTCTGCGGGGGAAAGATCGACGAGCAGGGGCACGCGGCGCAGCAACAACACACGTTCCATTGTTGAAAGGGTGGTTAAAGTTTCCATGGGTTCCTCCTTTGCAAAATTCGCGCAGGCACACAGCCAGCCATCTTTTTCGTTTGTCAATTCTGCAAGCGCATCATCCACGCTCATCGTGGGGCGCGTATTGTCAACACTTTCCCAAACGCGAAACAACGGACGAATGAGCGCAGCCTCGCGAATCGATTCGAGAGTTTCGAGTGCATTCGAAACTTGATGATTCAAATTCTCGATCGCCACCAAGATCGTTTCGCGGTTATCGAGCAGGCTCAATGCTTTCAATGCAAAAGTCCCATCGCGGCGGGCGCGGTTCTGTAATGAATCGGCCAGCATCTGGATTCTTTCATTTTTATTTTGATGAATGGCTAGCCGCAGATCTTCGAACCGAAGCGACGACTCGACGCGGAGTTTGATATGCTTGCGGATTTGTCCCGCTTCTTTCCACGCCGATAATTGATCCAGCGCAAGGAGCGCTCCCTCTTCTGAATCGAGTTTCGCCAAAGAACCCAGCACCGCGGGCAGACTTACATCTCCGATCTTTCCCAATGCGGATGCCGCGCCAGCTTTGAGCGAGGTATGTTCTGCGGCTAATGAGGTTATTAGTTCTGGAATGGCGAAAGTTCCGCACGAAGCCAATGCTGAAGCCGCGGCGCATCGCACAGCAATTGGCGCATGTTCATCACTAAGTTCAGTGGAGAAAAGCACGAGCGCGTCAGGGTCGCCAACTTCTGCGAGCGCGTTCAAGGCCATGACGCGTTCATCCACATTTCCGAGCATGGATAATTTACGGAGCTGGCTTCGGGACGGATGAGTTGGGTCCACCGAAAGCAAGGCGACGATGGCGCGCACTTTCACAAGCGGATCTTGGTCATCAAGCATTTTTGTGAGCAAGGCGCTCAGGCCGCGCGGATAGGGAGTCAGTGCCCGAAGGGAATCCACTGCCTGGGCGCGGAGAGCAGGCTGAGGGGCGGAAAGAAGCGCGGCAATATCGAGCAGGGCGGAAGATGCTTGCAGGCGTGAAAGTCCCTTTAATGCGGAAATGCGAACATCGGTGTCTTCATCAAAAAGCGCATGAACGAGTGTGTCGGCTGCGGAAGAGTGTGATGCGATGATTTCCGTCGAGACACGGCGCACAATTGGGTCGGGATTCTTCATGCCGTCAAGTGCGGCGTGGATCGCAACCGCGTCAGGACGATTGCTTGCATTGAAGAGTGTGGGACGTCCCTT
Organism: Candidatus Villigracilis saccharophilus; assembly: GCF_016711665.1. Classification (NCBI taxonomy): domain Bacteria; kingdom Bacillati; phylum Chloroflexota; class Anaerolineae; order Anaerolineales; family Candidatus Villigracilaceae; genus Candidatus Villigracilis; species Candidatus Villigracilis saccharophilus. The sequence continues at coordinate 95,977 of NZ_JADJSO010000049.1, read as the reverse complement.
GCGCAGAGAATCAACGAGGGCGAAGTTATAAGCGCGGCTCGCAGACCAAATGATAAAAGTCGCGATAATCGCTGAGGCAAGCCCAACAAGGGCGAGTTGATGTGATGCAAAAACGATGGTGACGAGACCCGCGAGGAATGTCCCTGCCTGCTCGGGGATACCGCCAATGAAAGCGCGAACTTGATCACGCCTTGCGGGTGGAATCGCGTTGAACATGGCTTGATAGGCTGAATCTGCAATGCCCAAAAGCCAAAGCATTTGTATGAAACGAAATGCAATAATGACAGCGAATGTATTTGAAATGACGAGGCCGCCAAAACCGATCAGGTAAATGACAGGCAGGGAAAGGATGGCGTTCATGATGCCGAAGCGCACATACAGGCGATTGGCAATGAAGGTGGATGCGAGAAATGCTGCAGCGGTGCAGATGCCTTCGAAGAGACCGAGGAAACCCGCCAATGCTTTTTCATCTCCCAGATATTGCGATGTGGCGGCTTGCGCAAAAGGCAGGTCAATACAGCGATATAAAATGGAAAATAGAATCGCGGCGATGGAAATCCATTTCATCAGCGGGGAACCGCGCACGAATAGGTAGCCTTGCTGCATTTCTTGAATTAGAGTGAGTTGTTTTTGTTTGCCATGCGCTTTGCGAGGCTGCTCAACAGGGACTCGGTCTCTCATCAGGGCGCGGGTAAGGGCGAATGCGAGGAGCAGCATCCCCACCCAAACCAACAGAAGGTTTTGCGTTCCGATTTGGTTGACCAAAAAGCCTGTGCCAAATCCGCCGATGACCGCGCCGAGAATGCGCCCCGCGCTGAACAGCGGAAAGAGCCGCTTCGATTGGCGCGTATCGCAGACGGTGCTCGCGATTCCCCACACCACCAAACTGACGAGTGAGTTGATGACTTCCTTGCCAAGCCACAAAATCGGATAGATGATTCTCCATGTGCTGAAAAGAGCCAGCCACGCGAAAACGGTCAAGATGGCAATACCGATGGGAATGAAGATGTACAGTGTTTCGCGGCGGACTCTCCCAAGCAGGGCGGTGATCCCCAATGATGTGACGAGGGAAATAATTCCCAATGGCAGATACATGTAGGGCAGATATTCCACGCCATAGCGCGTGAGAAATAATGTCCCGATGCTGGTGCTGCCCAATGTGAATCCAGCCGAGGTCAGCAGCATCACACCGATGACGAGCAAAGCCATTCGGCTTTCGTCTGCGTGGATGTTTAAGAGGGTGCGGATTCGGGATGGCATTGAATTAGTGAATGGATATCAGTCGGCAGTAGGAAGGAATCAAAGCACGTTATGAGTTTGTTCTCATCAGGTGCTTAATGCTCTCAAACCATGTGAGGTACGGTTTTTCTATGGCAAACATCATTTTGACCATGATGCGGGCCAGCCATAAGGGTTTAGGTCGGAAGAGTTTCATACGCAATTCAACATGTGTCCGATGTCCATCATCGAGCGGTGTGAAAATATACATGCTGCGATATTCGCTGCTGCCATCCACGCTGTGGCAGGTGGCGTATTCGAACGGCCTCCAATCCACCATAACTTCCTCGGTGGCGCCTTTGCCATGCGCGCAATGATTCTTCGCGCCGATCCCGTTCCTTCCATTTGGGCGAGCAATAGCCGACCAATGGCCGTTATCCCCCATGGCCTGCGAGCGGCGCTGGATGTCCATTAGCCAATCCCAGACAATGTGAGGCGGCGCATCGAAATCAAATTCGAAGCTGTAATCCGCCTCCTCGGGCGAAATGATCACGCGGTTGGCCACGACCATTTCATAGTACCGCGGATGAATATCCATGCTGAGAGTTGAGATATCGCCAAGATGTTCGTAGGATTCAATCTGCGCGTGTAAGCCTTCGGGATGGATGTTGATATGTTCCAGTGCTTTTTCGGTGAACAATGTGTATGCGCGCCAGCCTGTCTTTTCGACAATATGATTTTTAGTCAGGCGGTGGATCAGGTTGATATCCGAGCCGACCAGTTCGCGGATCCCTGAAATATTCTGGGTAATGTAATCGCCGTGATGAACGAAGAATTTGAGATCGAGAGATGGGATGGCTGCGCAGGCGCGGCAGGTGCAGGTGGTTTGCCGTTCGCACATATCACGGCGTTGGCGAAAAGCGAAATAGGTACCTTCGATTAATTCTAAAAGCCGCTCGCCATTGGGCAGGTTGGATTCGTTTACGTTAGCGAAGATCGCGTCACCCTCCAACTTGGATATGGTCAGCGCCTGCTTGAATTGGTCAACGATGGTTGCGAGCAGATCGGTCAGGATTTCCTGCGCATGTTCGAGTTCCACCTGCGCGAGGTAGGATGTGTAGCCGCTGATGTCAGCGAGGACAAGATAGCCGTGCTCGGTTTCAGATGTCATTTTTCCTCGTGATGGAATAAATAAAAAATTGTCATATGCATCTTTTCAAGGTCAATAAGACAAACCAGTCTGCAGGCGCGGCGCTTCCTTAAGTTTTATCGGTTCTTCAATGTCGCTGAAAAGGAAAGTGACTGTTCCAATTGGAGCATGAGATATTATGACAAGTTTGTGTTTGCGAGATGGTTGACCATAAATTACCTTTTAAGAATCTGTAAGAATTATTCCTGCATTATAGCGTGGTCTGTTTTTGGATGGAGAATTACCCGATGCTCAACTTTATTTCGATCGGATTTTACATTACAAATCAGATTGAAATTAGTTTCATTTGGAGCGAGGTGCAAAATTTAGAAATGGTGTGATTTTTTGATCTTTCCTTCGAGCAACAGATATGTTATTAGGGTGACCAACATCATTACGCCAAAGATCGTGTACATTTGTGCGCCGCCCGCATTCTCAAACAGGAGTGCGCTAAGGTAGCCCCCGCCTGCTGATCCAAAGCCAAAAAGCATGGCGCTAAAAACTCCCTGTGCAGTCGCGTTTAAACCAGCTGGTGCATTTTCATTTGCGTAAGAAACACCGGCTACCCATAAAGCCGAAAATGTAACCCCATTAATTAGTTGGAAAACGAGAATACCCTCGGCAGAATCAAATATGACATACAGGAATAGCCGTAGTGTTGTTGCGATCATGGCAATGACCAATAGCCCATGTGGTTTGAATCGCGCAAGCAGGCGGTCTGAAAAAAATAGGACGGGTAATTCAGAAATTGTGGCGATGCCCAGGGCGGCGCCCATCAGGCTTTTGCTGATTCCGAGTTCATCCATGTATGCAAACAAATATAGATTGATGCTCGTGAATGCGATACCGCAAATAAGGGTGGTAATAAGAAAAAGGATCAGCCTCTTATTTGAAAATAAAGCGCGCAATCCATTTCTATAAGATGTGTCCTGCTTGATTGGATTGAAAACAAATTTCTGGCTGACCAGAAAGCCAAGGAACATTAGGAACGCGTAGGACCAGAATGCCCAATTCAATCCCAGTTTGCTGATCAATATGCCTGCAATTGGTGCGGCGATACCCCAACCAAACGTTCCGCCCACCCGCACACGCCCATACATATGTTTATCGCCCCCGAGCATGGAAATGGTGGCGGTATCTGCCAGTGAATTAACAGGCGCTCCCAAAAAAGAAAACACCGCTATAAGCAAAAAAACAGCCGTAATCGTTTTTATGGATGGAAATATTAGAACCAAAGCCAGCGAAAGCAGCAGTGTGGAACTCAGTACAAGTTTATAGCGGTGGCTTATATCGGCGATTCCCGTCCAAAACGGTGCGCCGACCAAAGTGATCAATGGAGAAATTCCAAAAAGCAATCCGATCTGGGAGCCCGTAAAATTCAGACTCTGATAATACAAAACCAGATAGGGTAAAAAGCTGGCGTTTGCGGCAAAGTACAGGAAATAAAAGGAGAATGGCCAGATTTTCTTCATTGTGAGTCAGGGGCTTGTAGTTGTCCGCGTGATTTAATGGTGGCAATGGATTTCGTTATAAGGCGGCAGGCTTGAAAAGACTGCGGATTGAAAGTTATGGACATTTTTGTCTCCATGTAACCAGAATTATATGTTCTGTGTGAATTTTCTTGACACTCGGATTATGCCGTGCGTTGCCGCCTTGCGGATTCGTTTTCTTTACTCGTAAACGAAGTTTACCCGTAAAATTATTTTTGACAGCCTAACTATATGGGGGATTAACAATCGATGGCATTTGGCTATAATTACACTATCTTATAAACCCTGAGGAGAAAGAAATGAAGAAAATTAATATATTGTTCGCGGTCATCGTTCTTGTTCTGGCGTCCCTTGCCTGCCAAACTGTAATGGGTGGCGGCGATGAGGATGGCGGGAATAATAGTTTTGAGATTCCAGATTTGCCCGAGATCACTGAAGTTCCCCAAAGCAATGGAAATGACGCCGAAGTCCCTCCGACGCTTCCTCCTGAACTTGGCGGAGATGGTTTTACTCTGGGTGGTGAAACGGATTTCCCTTTGCCCGATGATGCCTCCAACCTGATCAATATGGGCAATGATATTGTTAACTTCCAGACGAATTTATCTCTTGCTGATGCGATGAATTTTTACCGTGATGAATTTGGCAAGCTGGGTTATACCGAAAGGGATGGATTGACTGTGACTTCAGACACCACATTCAGTATGGTCTATGATGGACATGAAAGCGGTATGGCTGTCACAGTTCAAGGTGTGGACCTTGGGGATGGCACAGTTAATATTTCCATTACGCTTGTAGATATGTAGCTCTTGTACGAAAACAGGGTCGGCTTATCGTTGCTCTGTTGTATCATGATTTTGATAGGCCGCCCCTGCTGCCACTCATTTCGACTTTGACCCATTGTCGTACCGAGTTGACCAGGAATATTTTTGAGCATTTCGATAATTCCTTCAGATGGATAATCCGCTCCCGGATCTGTTTTGTTTCTAGCAGGTATCCACGGAATGTCCCAGCCAGCACTCCGCAGGAAATTGGAGGTGTTAGTAATTCGCCATTGATTTCGACGACAAGATTGCCAATGCTGAATTCGGTCAACTCTCTTTTTTCATTGTAAAGTAAAGTGCCGTCCATACCCGGCTGGGTGGTGGGCGGGTAGAAGTTTCGATTTGTAGTTTTATGATATAGAAAAATTTCATCTGAATTCACAGGATGCTTGGCCAGGCATGCTTTGAATGACTTTTCCGTTGTCTGGAAAGGATGAGCTTCAGAATCGATTAGTCCGGTTCTGTTAACTAAAACCCGTACGCGTTGTGGCGAATTAAATCTGGCTGACAATTTTTCCAGATGGTCGGTCAGGTGCTCTCTGGAAAACGTATAACTAAAGTAATCGGCTGAGTCTCGCATTCTCTCGATATGCTTCTCCAGCAGGAAATATCCATTCTGTGAAGTCCATAAAATGGTTTCGAGGAGTGAAAACTCTTTGGGAGGTTCCCATAGAACACGGGCTTTGAGCAGTGCTTCGCTGTATTCGTCTGCGCTGGTTGAGTCCCATACGATGCCCCCCCCGACGCCATATTCTGCTTTGCTGGTTTCCCTGTCTATGAGCGCTGTGCGGATGGCCACGCTGAACTGAGCCTTGCGATTTGGAGCGATATACCCGATACTCCCTGTATATATCTTACGAGGTGTTGACTCTAACTCTGCGATAATATTCATGGTGCTGACTTTTGGCGCGCCAGTGATGGAAGCGCATGGAAAAAGCGCGGAAAATATCTCATCCAGCGATGCGTCGGTATTTGCCTGCACCGTCGAGGTCATTTGGAGCAGGGTGGGATATTTTTCAATTTTGAATAACTCGGGCACTTGTACACTGCCAACCCGCGCAATTCGGCCGAGATCATTACGGATCATGTCCACGATCATCACGTTTTCAGCGCGATTTTTGACCGAGTTGTGCAGCCATTCGGCTTGTATCAGATCTTCGGAAGTTGTGCGCCCGCGTTTGGCTGTTCCCTTCATGGGGCAGCTGAAAATTTTATCTCCGTTTAACTTGAAAAATAATTCAGGCGAGGCGGAGCAGATCACATGGCGGCCAGTGTCGATGTAAGCTGCATATTTATTTTGGGTTTGCGCGAGATTAAGAAAGAAATCCCATTCCCTGCCTTTGAAGTTTGCATCCAGCCGCATGGTGTAGTTGACTTGATATGTTTTGCCCTGCGCGATATAGTCTTTTACTTTTTCAATTGCGGTGTTATAACTTTCGCGGGTGATGCCTGCCTGCCAATCCAATACGGGCAGGCCGCTGAATTCTCTTAAGCTCTCCAGTGTCTTGATCGCTTGCGGCTGTGGGTACAGTCCAAACCATAGCAACGGGAAATTGCCTGCATTTTTAACATTTAATGCGCTGTCGAACGCCGGCGCGGCTTCATAGCTGATAAATCCCGCCGCGTGCCAGTTATTAGTGTTGATCAATCGCTCTACTTCCTGCAGTGCAGCACGCACACTTTCAATATGGTCCGTGCTGATAAGGTGATGCGGATTTGAGAAATACAGCCACTCGTTATTGCTTTTCAATAAAACTTCATTTTTTTGGATCAAGGCAGCCTCAAGGTGAAAAAATTCCTTTCAATTGTACCTCGCTGGTTTCCAGCGCTTTTTATGATGATCGTGATCTTTGTGATCTCATCTCAGTCTGGAAATGACCTTCCCAGCTTTCGGAATTGGGATTATGCCATCAAAAAGGCGGGTCATGCGCTTGGTTATGGTTTGCTTGCATTGTCCTATTTTCATTATTTGAAATACAACGCAAGGCGATACTGGCTCGCGTTGTCCTTGGCGCTTGCGTATGCCATAACCGACGAATTCCACCAGTCATTTGTATCAGGAAGACATGCGTCAATATTTGATGTTGTGATCTTCGATGGTCTCGGGGCGTTTGCTGCGCTCTGGATATTTTCACGTTTTTGGAGCAAACATGAGGAAGAAATATTCACGCCGTGATTTTTTGAAAGCGGCATCCATTGGCACGGCTTCTGTGATTGCCTTGTCTTGCGGATTGATCGACCCCGCGCTTCTCTCTGCGACTGAGGAGCCTGTCCCAGCGCCAATGGATATTCCCCGGTCTGGCTCCGACCTGCGAACAGCCGAGGTTCTCATCCTTGGCGCGGGTATTGCCGGCCTCGCTGCTGCTCGTATGCTCGTGGATGATGGGGTGAGTGTGATCGTCCTTGAAGCTCGTGACCGCATTGGTGGCCGTTTATGGACGGATTTTTCTCTTGGCTTGCCGCTTGATCTCGGCGCGTCCTGGATTCATGGCGTGAATGGGAATCCGATCAGCCAATTGGCAAAACAATTTGACGTGCAAACTACTCCAACAGATTACGATAACAGTATGCTGTACGATTTTGACGGACGTGGAATGTCCGATGCGGAATATGCGCAGGTCGAAAGTTTGTATGATTCCATTTATGCTGAAGTTGAAGCGATGCAGGAAGATACTGAAAACGATACTTCTCTTCAACAGGCATTCGATAAAGTCATATCCAGTCAAGATCTCTCCAAAGAAGAGCTGCGCAGGCTGAATTTTTATATTCAGCAGGAGACCGCTCTTGAATACGGCGCTGACCCGGATCATCTCTCCTTGTGGGAATGGGATCAGGATGAGGTATTCAGCGGTACTGATGTAGTCTTCCCAAATGGATATATCCAGATCGCAAATGGATTGGCGGCAGGGTTGGATATTCGTCTCAATGTGAAGGTGGCGGGTATTTCTTACGGAGTAAACGGCGTGGAGGTGGAAACTTCATCTGGCGTGTTCGCGGCAGATAAAGCTGTCCTCACGTTCCCGCTTGGGGTGTTGAAGCAGGCCGTAGTTAAGTTTGATCCGCCGCTGCCAGTGTGGAAACAAGCCGCAATAGACCGGCTTGATATGGGCGTGTTAAATAAGGTGTATTTGAAATTCCCCCAACTGTTTTGGGATGAAGAGATTGAAACAATTTCATATTTGGGCGAAAGCATTGGGGAGTGGTGTGACTGGCTGAGTTTTGTGCCGTACACGGGTGAGCCTGTTTTGATGGCATTTCACGGCGGTGCAAAAGGGTTTGCGATCGAAGGTTTATCGGATGATGAAATTATCGCGGGTGCGATGAAGACTTTACGTGTGATATATGGTGAGCATATCCCAGAGCCTGCTGGGTTTCTCGTCACCCGTTGGGGAAGGGATCCTTTTTCGTTTGGCGCATATTCCCACATCCCGCCTTACGCCAGCGGTGATGATCTTGACGCGCTCTTTGAGCCAGTGGATGACATTTTATTTTTTGCGGGCGAGGCAACAAACCGTAAATATCCTGCCACTGTGCATGGAGCGTATCTGTCAGGCTTAAATGCGGCGGGGAAAATCAGGTAATTAATGAATCAAAAAAGAGATGACCATAAAGGACATCTCTTTTGTTTTATCTCACATTACTCAAATTCAATTTCGATCTCTTCATCCTCTTTCCACTCATCCATCTTCTCGAATTCGATATCCCCGAACAGTTCATTTTGGATCGCGGAAATGCGGTAGCGTTTGATCAATTCCAGCATTGCTAAAAAAGTCACCACAATTTCAATCCGTGTGGATTTGTCCGTGATCAATCCGCTAAAAGACATGCGCTGAATATTCTTCATGGTTTTCGTGATGAACTCGATCTTCTCGCGGATGGTCACGCGCGGCGCGGAGATGATCGTGCCGAGCGCTTTCTTTTCCTGCCCCTTCGCGAAAGCCGATGCCGCCGCGGCCAGCAGGCCTTCCAATGTCAAGTTGGAAAGATCCAGTTTTGCCTCCACTTTAGGGGGCGGCGCAACACGTAAATGTGTACGCAGGTTTTGTTCCTGGCGTGTCAGCAGCCAGCCGGCGATTTCCTTGTAGCGCTTATATAATATCAATTGTTCAACAAGGTCTGTGCCGGGGTCTTCTTCGCCGGGTTCACGCACGATGGGGCGCGGCAATAATGCCTCTGACTTTATCTGCACTAATTTTGCCGCGATCACAAGGAATGATGATATTTCATCAGGCTTCATTTCCTCAAGCCCGTGCAGGTAGGAAAGATATTGGTCCGTCACGGTCGCAAGTGAAATGGCGGTAATGTTTAGCTCGGAGCGTTCGATCAGGCTGAGTAAAAGATCGAGCGGTCCCTCGTAAACAGGGGTTTGAACTTTGTATCCGGCAAGCTGATTTCCTAACAGGTTTTCCATGGAGCGCGAATTATACCAGTGTATAATCCTGCGCATGTCAAAACTAACCCATCTCGATCAACATGGTCGTGCTGCCATGGTGGATGTCGGCGCGAAGCCCGATACTGAAAGAATCGCCGTTGCGAGCGGTGAAGTCCATATGAAAAAAGAGACATTTGACCTGATCCGCGCCGGTCAAATCAAAAAGGGTGATGTCCTAACTGTGGCTCAGATTGCGGGCATTAGCGCTTCAAAACGGACCTCGGATCTGATCCCGTTATGTCATCCGCTCTTTCTTTCAAAAGTGGATGTAGACCTCGTGCTGGACGAATCTCTGCCTGGTGTTGTCATCACCGCCACCGTAAAGGTCACAGGCAAGACGGGCGTGGAAATGGAGGCCTTGACTGCTGTCTCTGTCGCAGCCTTGACCATTTATGATATGGCCAAGGCCGCCGAAAAGACCATGCGAATACAAAATATCCGCTTGATCGAAAAACATGGCGGGCAATCAGGTGATGTAGTCAATACTTAAAGTTAATGTTTTAGGAGAATAATGAATCACATAAAACTTTTGTTTTTTGCAACCATTCGCGACCGTGCCGGGACAAAATCTCTTGAGATTGATATTCCCGCCGACCTGACAATTCTTGGCTTAAAGGAAAAACTATCAACAGATTACCCTGACCTCAAAGACTCTTTAAAATCTGTCTTGATCACCATCAACCGTGAATATGCATTTGACGAAGCGATTGTGCCGCCCAGTGCGGAAATCGCACTGTTCCCGCCCGTGAGTGGCGGATAATATTTTGGAGTCCGGCAGCTCGCTGTCTTAAATAACATGCAACCTTCAACGTCAAACCTTCCCACTATTTTCTCCATCACAGAATCTGAAATAGACTTGAACGATCTATTGGCGCAGATCACACTCACCTCCACCGGGGCGGCGGCGATATTCACCGGTATGGTGCGCGGCGAAACCACTCGCGGCGAGGCGCATGTGACTGAATATCTTGAGTATGAAGCCTATGTGCCAATGGCTGAACAAAAAATGAAGCAGGTCGCAGATGAGATCCGTGAACGCTGGCCGGTCATCGAGGGGATCGCTGTTGTTCAGCGCATTGGCAAACTCTACCCAAAGACGCCGACAGTGTTGATCGCCTGTACTGCAGCCCACCGTGATACGGGTGTTTTTGATGCCGCCCGCTATGGCATTGACCGTTTGAAGGAGATCGTGCCGGTTTGGAAGAAGGAAGTTGGACCCGGCGGCGCGGAATGGGTGGAGGGAGCGTACACCCCAAAGCCGGGAGAGTAGCATGTATTTACACACGACCCGCTTGATCCTGCGTAATTTTATTGAAAGTGATCTTGAGAATTTTTTAGCGTATCGTAACGATCCTGAGGTTGCAAAATATCAAGGCTGGGGGCTTCCATATCCGCGCGAAAAGGGTGAGGCTTTTATTTCATCCATGAAGGATAGGATCGCCCTTAAAGAGAATGATTGGATTCAATTTGCTGTCGCCTTAAAAGAGACAGATGAATTAATTGGCGATCTGGGTTGTTATATTAAAAAGGATGATATCCGCCAGGCGAGGATCGGATTTTCGCTTGCTGCAAAATATTGGCGCAGGGGCTATGTCAGTGAAGTGGTCCCGTATTTATTGAAATACCTTTTTGAAGACATGGATATTCATCGTGTTGCCGCGGATTGCGATGTGGAAAATATCGCTTCGTATCGGACCTTGGAAAAACTTGGTTTCCGCCGCGAGGCGCATTTTGTTGAGAGTTATTTGGTCAATGGGATTTACGCGAGCGAATATCACTATGCCTTGTTGCAGCGGGAGTGGCGGGAAAGATCCGGGAAATGATAAGGGGCTGCCATAAGGAGCAGGCTTGGCAAGAGTGGGGAACAGAGAATTTTAGAGCGTCACGCTTTTTATCCAATGGGGTTTTATGTGCAGTTATATCTGTACATATTTTGGAGGAAGAATGCAGGAACGAATCGTTATTACCGGTATGGGGACGGTCAACCCCCTTGGACTGAACGTAAAAGAAACATGGACTAATTTGATCGAGGGCGTATCCGGGGTCGGGCCGATCACTTTATTTGATTCACATGCGGCGGGTGTGCAGGTCCATATTGCCGCGGAAGTAAAAGGATTCAAGCCTGAAAATTTCATGGATCCAAAAGAGGCGCGCCGCCGCGACCGGTTTGAACAATTTACAATTGCGGCGGCTCGTGAGGCTGTCACACATTCCGGCTTGCAGATCACCGAGGCCAATGCCGGGCGCGTTGGCGTGATTATTTCTTCGGCGATTGGCGGGTTATCTTCATTGCAGGAGGCGATTTTGACAACTCATACTGAGGGACCACGCCGCGTTAGCCCATTTCTGATCCCTATGCTGATGGCGAATGGCGGCGCAGGCATGACGGCGATTGAGTTTGGAATTAAGGGTCCGTGCTTTTCCGTGGCGTCCGCTTGCGCATCTGGTTCGGACGGCATCGGTACTGCCTTGATGATGCTGCGTACTGGAATGATCGACGCCGCGCTTACAGGGGCGGCTGAGTCGACGATCACAACCACAGGCGTGGCTGCCTTTGATCGCGTGGGGGCAATGTCGCGTCGTAACGATGACTACTCGATGACTCCCCAGCCTTTCGATAAAAATCGTGATGGATTGGTGATGGGTGAAGGCGCTGCGGTGCTGGTACTTGAGCGGGAGTCGGATGCGAAGGCGCGCGGTGCCGTGATTTACGCCGAGCTGGCTGGGTACGGTGCCACTGCCGATGCCTTCCATGTGACAGCTCCGCAAGACTCTGGGGAGGGCGGCGCTTCCGCGATCCGCATGGCATTGGCCTCTGCGCGGGCAAATATTGATGAGGTTGGTTATATCAATGCGCATGGAACGGGAACGCTCCTGAACGATCAATCTGAGACTCGCGCGATCAAAGCCTCATTTGGCGATCTGGCGTATAAGATTCCAGTTTCGTCCACCAAATCCATGACCGGACATATGATGGGTGCGACCGGAGCTTTGGAAGCGATCTTTTGTGTCCAGGCGGTGCGTGAGGGCATCCTTCCGCCTACGATTCACTACGAAACCCCCGATCCCGAATGTGATCTCGATTACATCCCCAATAAAGCGCGCGAGATTAATACAACGCTTGTCATTAGCAATGCCTTTGGCTTTGGCGGACATAACGCGGTTCTGGCTTTGAGAAAATATTCATAAAATGACTGGTCATATAAACCACAATAAAATAACGTGAGTTAATCCCCGATCTCAGTGCGATTACGCCCGCCTTGCTTGGCGGCGTACATGGCTTCATCTGCGCGGTGGAAAATTTCCTCAACAGACTCTGATGGGACGTTGTAACTCTTTTCAACGATCCCGATACTGAGCGTAACAAAGGTATCGCCTTTTTGGGTTGGCACGTTGGTTGCCGCCACCGCCGTGCGGATGCGTTCCGCCAGCGAATAGGCTTGTTCCGCGTTCGTCATGGGCAATAGAATGATAAATTCCTCACCGCCATAGCGGCCGATCGTATCTGCCGAACGTAATTCCTTGACCGCGGTATCTGTTACGATTTTCAGGATCTGGTCGCCCAGCATGTGCCCAAAGGTATCGTTGAATTTTTTAAAATGATCAATATCATACATTAGAACAGAGAGCGGCTGTTGATAGCGCTGGGAAATTTCAAATTCCCGCTCGGCGAGTTCGTACAGGTAACGGCGGTTATTAACTCCGGTCAGCGGATCTGTGCGCGCCAATTGCTTTTCGAGTTCCAGGGCGTTCTTCAATATCAATTGAGACGCCTCGAGCGATTGCTGCGCCAGCTTGCTCTCGGTAATGTCCTGGTGAATGGCGATCACGCCTTGTCCGTGTTGATACAAGGGAACCACGGTGATGGTGAACCAGCGCTGCTGGTCGGGTGAATTGCATGCATACTCGGCTTTGAATTGCGATCGCATCCCATTTAATACCGCGCGTATGCCCAGGTCAACCTGATTTGCGGTCTGGTCGCCATTTTGGATCGCCACTTCACAGGCAGCGAGATAGTTGTCTCCCAAATACGCATCGGGATCGGGACTGTTATTTTCCTGCGCAAATTTTTTCCAGGCTTCGTTAACGGCGATGATGACGCCGTTCTCATCCAATACCGCAATATGTGCGGTCAGTGAATTTAGAATGCTTTTGTTAAAGAGTTCGCTGGCGCGCAGTGCTTCTTCCGCCCGCTTGCGCTCTGTGATGTCGTGCGCGGCGGCAAAGACACCCTGCGTTTTCCCGTATTCATTCTTATAAACCGAGGCATTGTAAAGCACGTCTGTTGTCTTGCCCGAGATATGTTGGATGGTGAGCGGATAATCCTTCACGAATCCTTCCGCCAGGACCGTCTGATAGCCTTTCCGCGCTTTTTCTGGATCTGTGAAATAATTGGAAAACTCGTCGCCGATCAATTGTTCGCGCAATACGCCTGTAATGAGTTCTGTGGCTTCATTTGCATCCTGGATCTTGCCATCCGGCCCAATGGTTACGAGCGGGTCGAGACTGGCTTCGATCAGCCGCCTGTTATATTCACTGGCTGCCTGCAATGCCGCTTCCGTTTGTTTGCGTTCGGTGATATCAGTGGCAACGCCAAGGATCTTTTCCACCCTGCCTTTTTGATCAAGGATGGGAGAGTAAAGAACATCAAACACCAAACCTTGAATTTTTGTTTCATGCCGCTGACTTTTGCCGCCAAGTGTGTCTTTCACTGCGTTGATAATGTCCGGGTAATCTTTATACACATCCAGGACCGACTGACCAACCACCTGGCCGGGTTTTAAGCCAAGATTGACCAGACCTTTTCCTTCTGAAAGCGTGAATACCCCTTTTTCATCTGTCACAAATATGATGCCGGGTGCATTGGATACTACTGTGCGATAACGTTCTTCATTTTCACGCACAATGACCTCAACCCGCTTGCGCTGGACGACATCCCAGCTAAAATTTGCCAATTGGGTGACAGTGGAAATATCTTGATCTGTATAGGCGGTCGGTTTATTCCCCACGCCCACGATCATCACGATCTGTTCGTTTCGCATGATCGGAACGACCAGTTCGCGCAGAACAGGCGCATGTCCCTCGGGCAGGCCTTTGCGGTGTGCAAGGTTTGGATAATCATTGTGTATCACTGCCGCGCGGGCATGAACCGCATCCACCCACACCCCGGCCTGGTCAATCGAATAATGACTGCCCTTTCCTTCAGCTGTGCACATATTGTTCAGTGTGTTGGTAGACCACATTTGCAGCTTCAGTGTCTTCTGGTCTGCTTCAAGGAAATGCCCAAAGCCGATCGTACTGCCGGTTAAGGCTTCGGCTTCGTCAAGCGTCATTCGCAATAATTCGTCCAGGGTATGAGAGTCCGCGAATTGACTGATCTTCATGCGCGCTTGCAGGATGATCTCAGCTTGTTTGCGCTCGGTGATATCACTGCCGTACACATAGGCTTGACCCATGTTTGGTACGCCGCGCATCGTCAAAAGGAAAACGCTCTCCCTTAATTTCACCTCATATGTGTTCGTGGACCCGCTGCGAATGCAATCGATCAAATCATCTGCCGCGATTTCCGGAATGATCGAACTTATATCTATGTCCGTTTCAAGACCAAGGCTTAAAGCGGCTGGATTTGCCTGTCTGATAAAACCGGAACCATCAATACGCAGGGACGGTCCCGGATTAAGTGCCGGGAAATAGGCGAATTCTTGCAAAGCCTCTTCCGCCTGCTTGCGTTCCGTGATGTCACGAATAAATACCAGATCACAAGCCTGTCCCTGCCAGATGGTGTATGTGCCCGCTATTTCCGCGTGGAAACTTGAGCCGTCCTTGCGGCGGATAATCGTTTCATATCTGGTGGGCACATCCAGCCCCGCGATCCGATCCTCGAGCCGTTGTTTTAATTGCGGGTACACGGATGGATCAGCCAGGTCTTTTTGGCTGGTTTGTAAAATTTCATCTTGTGTGTACCCCAGTAGTAACGCGGCTTGGCTGTTTGCATAAATATGCCGTCCTGCGGCGGTGCCGATCAGGATGCCGTCTGTGATGTTCTCAGCCAAATTGCGGAAGTTTGCCTCGCTCATCCGCAGTTTCTCATCCGTTTGTTTGCGCTCGGTGATATCCTGGAAGAATCCATAGACGCGCCGTTGTTCCAGATCGGCTTTCCCAATGGCATGCACCCAGCGTTGATTGCCTTTTGCTGTGATGATTTCCAACTCTTCATTGAATGGTTCGCCGTTCTCTATTGCGCGCTGTACGGCTTTTTCAATGATCGGTCTGGATGTGGGCGTATAGAAATTGATG
The DNA here is from genome assembly GCF_016711665.1 of Candidatus Villigracilis saccharophilus. NCBI lineage: Bacteria > Bacillati > Chloroflexota > Anaerolineae > Anaerolineales > Candidatus Villigracilaceae > Candidatus Villigracilis > Candidatus Villigracilis saccharophilus. The sequence goes on along the minus strand of NZ_JADJSO010000049.1, from coordinate 80,530 downwards.
CCTTCTTCCACAGTCGGTTGATAGCTCAGATCCAATTCATGGATGCGGTAGATCTCTTCCGTCCAGGTCTGTTCTTTTGTGTCAATATTAAGTTCCCAGCCGCCAACATGTCCAATAATTTCTGTTTCTGAGAGTAAATTTTTTATTTTTTGTAATTTCTCATCCGCTTGTTTGGTTTCAGTAATGTCTTGGATTAGAAGTACCAGATAATCCACGGCGCCATTGGTGTCCCGCACACAATGGGCGGCAATATGCGTGTAGAGCAGCGTGCCGTCGCGGCGGATGAAACGCTTATCCAGCGAGTATTGATCGCTCTTTCCCGCTATTACTTCTTCCAGCAGTTGAATATTCCTATCCACATCTTCGGGATGCGTTAACTCGACCCAGGTCATGCCGACCAGTTCCTGCGTTGTGTACCCGAACATGTCTGCCAGTTTCTGGTTAACTTCAATGAAGCGCCGCGCGGGGGAGGTGATCGCCATTCCAACCAGCGGCAGGTCCCAGAAGCGGCGCAGGCGTATTTCGGCTTGTTTACGCTCGCTGATATCTTTCACGGTTGCTGAATAGCTAACAACGTTCCCAAGTTCATCCTTTATGGCAAATGGGCTGACGATGACCGGAAAACGCGCGCCGTTCTTGCGCTTAAATATTAATTCAAAAGTTGCCGCCGCGTTTGCCAGTGTTTGTTGAAATGCCGATTGAATATGCTCGTATTCTTCTTCAGGCCAGTAAGGATGCGGAATTCCCGTGTTTATGATCTCTTCACGTGAGAAGCCGGTCATGCGGCAAAGGGCAGTATTGACATCCAGGTGCACGCCGTTTTTATCGAGCACTGAAACGCCATCCTGCATGGAATTGATCAGATCGTTTGAAAAATTCAGCGCGGTCTTGAGCGCCTCCTCCGCCCGTTTGTACTCGGAAATATCCTCGATAAAGCCCTCAAAAATTTCGTTTCCAGTCACATATTTTATGGTGTGTATGTGCAGACGGCCGATGAACGTACTGCCGTCTTTCCGCCGATATAGATTTTCAAATGTATTCAACTCCGGGTTTTCTGTTCGCAGGCGGATGATCTCCAGGCGGCGCTGCGGGTCGGCAAAAATGTCTGTGGATACATTCTTGATCTTTTCCCGAACTTCTTCAGGGGATGCGTAGCCGAACATTGTTGCGAATGCCGGGTTGACCAGGACAACCTTTCCTTCCGGCGTGGACTGAAAGATCCCAAGTGTGGCTTTTTGGAACAGGTCGCGATATCTTTCTTCGCTTTCAAGTAAAGCGTCTGCTCCACGCTGACGCGCCATCAATAAATTACTTATACGTGCGAGTAATTCCTCCACAGTAAAAGGCTTGTTGATATAGTCTTCCACCCCTGCTTGCAGCATCTCCACCCTTAATTTTTCATCCGCCTTGGCGGTCAGCATCACGATCGGAACATCCTTCAATTCGCTATGTTTACGGATTGCGGCCACCATTTGGTCGCCGCTCATGATCGGCATCATTACATCCGTCAGGATCAAATTGGGCTTCAGTGCGAGCGCCTTTTCCAAACCGATCTGGCCGTTGGCGGCGGTGAAGATGCGGTACTGCTTTTTGAGCGCGCTGGAGATGAATTCATTCATGTCCGGACTGTCTTCCACCACCAGGATCGAAGGCGCGTTTGAATTTTCCCTGGTGACTGGGTCTTGTATGTTCACATGTTCCATGAACAGTTCATCTACTAGCTCCAGGCTGGTTTCATTCTCCATATTATTGGAGGATAAGTCCACGCTTGTTCCTGCGGGCGCTGAAAGTGGAATTCGAACAGTAACCATGGCGCCGTTGTCCGGGCTGTCGCCTATTGTTATGTCGCCATGATGCAATTCGACAAATTCCTTAACGATCGCCAGTCCAAGCCCCGTCCCTCCATGCTTGCGAGAGGCATTTCCCTCTAATTGGTGAAACCGTTCAAACACAACTGCTCGCTGGGCAATCGGTATGCCTGGACCGTTATCGGACACCTGGGCAATTGCGTCTTCCCCTTCAACAGCCAATGCCAACTTTATCCTGCCCCCGTCGGGCGTAAATTTGAACGCGTTGGACAACAGGTTGAGAAGAATGCGCTGGTATTTTTCTGCGTCCACCTGTGCTGTGAAGGATCCCTCTGCTTCCACTTGATATTGTATGTTCCGCTCATCTGCGACCACGTTGAACTGGGACGCCAGCATGCGGACCGATTGCACCAGGTCAATTTGAGAATAATGAAGGGCCATCTGACCGGCATCCAGCTTGGATACATCCAGGAGGTCATTCACGTGCCGATGCAGGAAACGCGCGTTGCGCCGCACGACATCCAGGTCGTGGCGTAATTCAGGGTCAAGATCGGGCGAGTGCAGTGCCTTTTGTACAGGACCCAGGATCAGTGTCAGGGGGGTGCGAAGTTCGTGGCTGACATTGGCAAAAAATTGTGTCTTAAGTTCATCCAGCTCGCGGGTCTTTTCGTATAGCTTTGTAATTGTTTCATTCGCTGTCTGTGTTTCACGCAAGGCGTTTTCTGTGCGCTTGTTCGCCGCCCAGAACCGTTCCTGGACATCGCTGAAAAGATACCCCATAATGACGAACATTGCCACTGAAAACAAATTATATGGATTTTTCACCTCCCAGGAAAGCTGGGGCGGCATGAAGAAATATACGACCATAAGGGCGGAAAGCACCGTGCTGACCAACCCGCCTTTTAAACGCCCGAGTTTTGCGCTGATAAAAACTGCCGGGAAAAATAGGAACCAGACAAAAGGGGAGATATATTGCCAAAATACCCATTGCAGTCCCAAGCCAATAAATGGGATCAAAATTGCAAGAAAAAAGTCACGCCGTTCTTTTCCATGCAAATCAAATACTGACCGTGAATTGGATTCTTTCAAGGTTTCTTTTTTCATGCTAACCGCCCTTTATGATTACAGTTTTGGTAATGGTTTTCTGGCATATTCACCATATCTAAAGGTGAAAATCAAGATGATCTATTTGTACTTAAGCTTATCATGAAACCTCCAGCCAAAATATGACAAAATTGTAATGTTTTATTATGGATCAGCCTCCTTTGTTTGCGGCTCACAAACCTCAGGCGGGCGAATTAAAGCAAAATCGCTGTAAAAGGGCGGTTGTTTATATTTCAAAATCATTCCAATTCCAAATACCCTTATCGGGCGCGTGTAGCGCGGGGATATTCTTTCCGCCGCCATTGACCCGTTTCTCCAAAGATTCGACATGCGCAATTAATGCTGCCAAGGTCTCCCCGATCGTATCGGGCAGGCTGCCGTGCTCAAGGTCGGCTTTTTCATCTGGCAGATGGATGGGATGGTCACGTATCACAACCTGGCCCGGTACGCCGACAACGACCGAATCTGATGGTGTTGACCTGACCACGACCGCATTGGCGCCGACGCGGCTGTTCGCTCCGATGGTTATCGCGCCCAATACTTTTGCGCCGGCCCCGATCACCACATGGTCCTCAATGGTCGGATGGCGCTTTGTTTTGTGCAGGCTGGTGCCGCCCAGTGTCACGCCGTGATAGAGCGTGACATGATCTCCAACTTCGGCTGTCTCGCCAATGACCACTCCCATGCCATGGTCGATGAAAAAATTGCGCCCGATCGTTGCTCCAGGGTGGATCTCGATCCCGGTCACTCCGCGCATTAATTGTGATATCCAGCGCGCGATCAGCTTAAATCCGCTTCTCCATAAACGGTGGGACAGGCGGTGCGCCCAAATGGCATATAACCCGGGGTAACATAGTAATACTTCCAGTGAATTGCGCGCGGCAGGGTCGCGGTCTAAAACAGATTGAATATCTTCGCGAATTATTTTGAACATTTTGGATCTCTACAAAATATTAAAGGGAGTGCTTCAAGGCGAAGCACTCCCTTTAAACGGGAAATTAAACTTCCGCCAGATCGGCGAACAATGGGGTGGATAAATAACGTTCGCCAAAAGAGGGGAATGATCACAACAATGATCTTGCCGTTATTTTCCTCGCGATTGGCGACCTGTAAAGCTGCCCAGGTGGCTGCCCCTGAGGAAATTCCCACGAGCAATCCTTCTTCGCGTGCCATGCGGCGGGCGGTTTGGAAGGCATCTTCATTTTTGACACGGATCACTTCATCATAAACTTTGGTGTTGAGGATGTCCGGCACAAAGCCCGCTCCAATACCCTGAATGGGATGCGGGCCTTTTGTGCCGCCAGAAAGTACGGGAGACGCGTCAGGTTCCACGGCAATGGCTTTGAACGAGGGCTTGCGCGATTTGAGCACTTCGCCCACCCCGGTGATCGTTCCGCCTGTTCCAATGCCTGCCACAAGGAAATCCACTTTGCCGTCTGTGTCGCGCCATATTTCCTCTGCGGTGGTTTTGCGGTGAATTTCCGGGTTGGCTGGGTTCTTGAATTGCTGTGGCAGAAAGTATTTGGATGGGTCGGACGCGGCAATCTCTTCAGCTTTGCGGATTGCTCCGCCCATGCCATCAGGGCCGGGTGTCAGGATCAATTCTGCGCCGTAGGCCCGCAATAACATGCGTCGTTCCTTGCTCATGGTTTCGGGCATGGTCAGGATCAATTTATATCCGCGCGCTGCGGCGACCATGGCAAGCGCGATGCCGGTGTTGCCGCTGGTCGGCTCGACCAGAATGGTGTCTTTGTTGAGAAGACCGTCTCTTTCCGCCGCGTCTATCATCGCTTTGCCGATGCGGTCCTTTACCGAATGGGCGGGGTTATAGAATTCAAGTTTGGCGTAGATCTCCGCCTTTGCCCCTTCGGTGACCCGATTTAATCGGACAAGGGGGGTGTTTCCAATTAATTCTGTGACGTTATTTGCAACCTTCATTTTAATTCTCCTGTTGTTATTAAAATAATAAAACGGCTGTCTGCCAGTCAGTGATATATCCTGACCATTGCAAACGGTGGGACAGACCATCAAGCCATGCATTGATGACTTGTGAATTCTGCGGGGTCAAGCCCACCGTCAGCGGCAAACAGCCGTTTTTCTCTGGGAAAAGGAGCGGTGGTTTAGTGACCCCGCTGTGTACAGATGCAGTTCAATGTGATTTTCATATTCTTTCCTTTATAGAAAATGCGGAGTGGAAATTTCTTACCTGGCCGAAGGACTTTCTTCATGAATTATAGATCATCCCTTATTCGGATCGGTCACAAAGAAAGTTTTTTCGATTTTAGATAGCATGTTGTGGATGGAAGTTTTAGATCGTACACGGGTTCTTGTTGTTATAATTCGGGCATGATTGATCTTAGCTTGATCCCCATGCTTTTTTATGCAGACTGCGGGCGGCAGGATGTAAAACGGATTCCTGACCATGCCTAAAATTTTATTTGTATGTACCGGTAATATGTATCGTTCTCCGCTAGCGGCTGAAATTTTCATTCGAAAATTACTGGAGGATGGAAAATCGGGCAATTGGGTTGTCGCAAGCGCCGGTACCTGGACCAAGCCGGATCAACCCGCTCCACAGGATGCCCGATTGGCCGCTGAAAAATTGGGTCTTGATCTTGGAATGCATCGGACAAGGCTGGTGGATGCGGACATGCTTGATAACCAGGATTTGATCCTGGTTATGGAAAGCGGTCATAAGGAAGCGCTTGCTGTTGAATTTCCAATCGCGCGTAAAAAGATCTATTTGCTTTCCGAGGTGGTCGATCAGCAGGTCTACGATCTGCCCGACCCAATGAAATCTGGACAGGGTATTGATGAGTTGGCGGCGGATATTTCCGCACTGATCGATCGCGGCTACGCCAATATTCTTCGCCTCGCAAAAAAGTCTTTAAAATAGAACTTTAGAAAAAATTCTGTTTTCCAAAGAGCGCACAGAGGAAAGTTTCTGTGCGCTCTTTGGTGATATTGTGTAATGGTTACTCGCTCGCCAGCACGTGCCTTGCGATCACCAACCTTTGAATCTCGCTTGTGCCTTCGCCGATGGTCATCAGGCGCGCGTCGCGGTACATTCTTTCCACGTTGTATTCGCGGCTGTATCCGTTCCCGCCGTGGATCTGGATCGCGTCATAGCAGACCCGTTCTGCCATTTCGGTTGCGTATAGCTTTGCCATGGCGGCTTCTTTGTTGTAGGGACGTCCCTGGTCTTTCAGCCAGGCGGTCTTGTGGATCATCGTGCGGGCTAATTCGATCTCCATCGCCATGTTGGAAAGTTTGAATTGAATGGCCTGGAATTCAGAAATGGACTGCCCAAATGCCTTGCGTTCGCGGGCGTAATCCACTGCGGCTTCAAACGCGGCCTGTGCCAGCCCGACAGAGATCGCACCGATGCTGATGCGCCCCGCGTCGAGGGTGGCCAGTGTTTGCTGTAAGCCGCGTCCTTCCACGCCGACCAAATTCCCAAGCGGCACACGCACGTTGTCATAGGTCACGCCGTGAGCGGGCGAACCGCGCAGCCCCATCTTCTTTTCGGCGGGACCGATCGTTAATCCTTTTGAATCAGTTGGGACAAGGATCATGCTTAAGGATTTCGATCCGCCTTTTGGATCTGTCCTGACAAGTGTGATGATGTACTCCGCGATGCCCGCGTTGGTGCACCACATCTTTGCGCCATTGATGACCCATTCATCGCCCTGTTTTTCGGCTTTGGTGATCACGCCGCCTTGAATATCAGATCCCGCTCCGGGTTCGGTCAATGCGAGCGCGCCGAGTTTGTTCCTGCCGTCAGCGACCAGCGTCAGCCACTTTGATTTCAATTCCTCCGAGCCGTATAATGTGATCGGGGAGGTTCCCAGTCCGTTATGGGCAGTGAGCGCCAGCGCGGTCGAGCCGCAGCCCCAGCCCAACTCTTCCATTGCGATGGCCGATGAGATCGAATCCACGCTGGAACCGCCATAGGCTTCGGGGATGTTCATGCCAAGCAAACCGAGCGGCCCGCCCTTGCGGACCGCGTCCCAATTGAACGATTCTGTTTCATCCACTTCACGCGCCTTGGGCTTTACAACTTTCCCCACAAAATCGTGGACGGATTTTTTCCAGGCTTTTTGTTCGTCATTTAGATCAAAATTCATTTAAGATTCTCCTGCATTAATTTATTTTATATTTCGCCATCGTACACCTCAGGCATTGATGTCTTTGCGAACCGCCGTTTTTGTACTTCGGCGGTGTGGCAATCTCATTGTGTACTGAAACACATCATAAAATTGGAGATTGCTTCGTCCCGATAAAAACATTCGGGATGGCATTGGTAAGGGCAAGAACCTCATCGCAACGACATTTGTACGATAGAGGATTTTATATTGTAATCACTTTGGATGCTTTTGTTTGCGCCTCGATGATCACACCTTCTGTATTGTAAAAACAAATAGCGGAAGGTAGTTCATTGTTTTGCGAAAGCAGCTCAAAATATTTCACTGCCAGTTTTTGTTGCAGGGGTATATCTGCGTTTCCCAACCCGTTGTTCGTGACCAGGATGATGCTGTCTTTCATGGTGCTCCTTTAAGACCGATTAACCAGGATGAATAATAAAGTCCACAATGTGCTGACTGCGAGTTGTCGTATTCCGATGCGCACGGGTTTCCAACCGATGGAAGGATGCGTGATTCCCCACAGCGTTTCAAGCCATTGAACGAGAAAAGGGATGAAAATAAAAAATGGGATCAACTTTGCCAGGCCAAGTATAAGCGATGCGATTAAATTGAAGGTTGTGTAAAGCAAGGCTCTTTTCCCCATCTTCCATAACTCGCTTCTTTCCAGCCCTGTTGCCTGATCCTGTTTCAATTCGCGTTGATCGAGCCTGAGATATGCGTAGACGATACTTGCCGCAGATTGCAGCCATGCCCATAGGAAGAGCCACCAGCCCAGCGGATCATATCTGCCGATCCCGACCCAGTATGCGGCAGGCGCTGCCAGAGCGAGTACGCCGGTTGCGATGACTTCAACACCCGCCTGTTTGCGTTCCGCGCGCCGGCTGACCAGCTTCAAATGCCATGCAAAAACAGCCAAGCCGGGTACTGCTAAAAACAGGAGAAAACCAAAGCCCTGCAGCATCAGTCCGAGCAAAGCCAGGCACGCGACACTGCCATAGAGCAGCAGCCAGAAACGGGCGGCGGCAAGATCGCTCTTGGGGCGTCTGCCGGAATATGCTTTGACAAGCACCGTCATCGGTTGGCGCATCATGAATGCAGACATCGCCGCGAGAACAAGGTTGAAGGCGGCAAACGTGAAATTTCCTCCAGCGAAAATGCCGACCAGTAACGGGCTAAGAATAAAGACCCATGAGCCGTGGTCTTGTGGAAGCGCGATCTGCTTTTTGAAATAATCTCGCATGGTCAGGCAAGCATACAAGAAAACCTTGGTACGCGCAAGGTGGTTATAATATGGGACAAATTTAATCCAAGGAGAAGTTGAGCATGTCTAAAAAGAAACCTGTCAGTAGAAAGAGCAATACCAGCACCCAAACTCCCGAGAAGACCATTCAGTACGCCGCTCTTGCGATCGTCGTGATCGGCGTTCTAGTGGTTATTTTTTCCTTCCTTTCGAAACTACAGAATAAGGAAACCGAGACGACAGCCGGCGGCGGAGAGGTCGTTGCCAGCACTTCGCCTGCCTGCGGAATTTTTGACGCGATCCCCGCAGCCGAACAATATACCGAAGCGCCCGCGCAATTGATCGATGAGGCCAAACAATATTTCGCGACCTTTAAACTGGCCAAGGGCGGGGAATTTGTTGTGGAGTTATACCCTGCCAAAGCCCCGATCACCGTCAATAGTTTTGCCTTCCTTGCTTGTAAGGGATATTTCAACGGCGTGACTTTCCACCGCGTGTTGGAAGGCTTCATGGCGCAGGGCGGCGACCCCACGGGGACAGGCATGGGCGGACCTGGTTATGAATTCGTGAACGAAAATAGCGATCTTGTCTTTGATAAGGCTGGCGTGTTGGCGATGGCAAATGCAGGCCCGGACACCAATGGCAGTCAATTCTTTATCACCTTTGCCCCCGCTGACTTTTTGAACGGCGGCTATACCATCTTTGGTCAGGTTGTTGAAGGCATGGATATCGTGAATGCCATTACACGCCGCGACCCCGACCAAAACCCGTCATTTGCCGGTGATGCGATCGAGACGGTCACGATCACGGAGAAATGATCTCTGGCGCTTGGATGGAAATAAAATAAGAAGGATGAGGTCAAGCGGCCTCATCCTTCTTATTTAAAAATCAATTGTAAATTTCAAATTTCCAGATCCTCATCATCCACGAGGATCGGAGGTGCGGAATTCAGAGCGTAAGACCACATGCCGTTTTCGTACATCATTTCAGCCGCCTCGTATGGAGTGGGCAGGAATTCAAAATTCTGCGCTTCAATAAATTCCAGAATTAATTTATGGGGCGGTCTTTCAGTCTTGAAACTTTTTTGCACGCGCCCGAGGAAATATTTGGCGCTTTCATGCGAGATCTGAAATTGTGAGGCGATCGTTTCGAAGGGCTTGATCTTGTTTGTCATGGGCTCAACCGTGATTGCAATATTAAGAGTGGGGAAGACAATAGTGTAAGGATAATAAGAACCTTTATCACTTCAAAGCTTTGATCTGAAAATAATCAAAGGTCACAGGAGACGGGTCTTTCAAATTCTGGCTTGCCACCAGTCCCACTTGTAAAATATCAAAGTTGACCGGGCTCGCGCTGATGCGATACCAGGCAGATCCATCCGGGCTGACCAGAAAGACAAGCAGACCGTCTCTGAATATCAGCCGCAGGTATACGCTGTCCTGGTCGTATTTTTGTGCAACATAAGGTTCCATCAGGACAATTCCCTGATTATATTCTTCCAAATAGATTCCATCCCCCACACAGCGGTTGACCGGGTTGCAATAGGCATGACCCGCCTGGATAAAGTTCTTTTCAGATTCGTATAGGAGCAATCCCGCAAAGTGGGTACGGTTGTTTTTGGGAAAATTAAGGCTGGTTTCCAATTGGAAATTTCCCTCAGGCGCAGTTTGCAGCAACACATTGGATGCGTTCTTGAGGTTTAAAAAACCATTTTCTATGGTGATCTGCAAAGAACCAGGCACGGCTTCCAAAGACCAGTTGGCAGGATCTTCATTTAGCCACTGCCAGTTTTCGTCCAGAAAGCCCAGGAAATTATCCTGAAAAATGATCCTCTCAGTCTCGGCTGTGGCGGTTGGCTCCGGGCTTGGGGATGGCGATGGAACTTCACTGGAAATGGCATCCGTCGCCGCTGGTGGGACGCTGACCGGGACATCTGTTAAATTAGGTGTAGCATCGGGTGGCTTTGGTGAGGGTGCGCATGCGCTGATCAATAAAAATACCAATGAAAATAAAATGCTGCGTTTCATGGTTTCTCCTTGTACGGTTAATTGATTATAGCGGAGATTGCGATCTTTTCACTATAACCCGTTCTTTTGCCGCGCGGTAATTCCAATCTCGTGAAAGACAAGTGCGTATTACGTGAAAAGGCAAAAAAATCAGGCTTCCTTTGTTTGCCGCTGGGCAATGATGGCATATTTGTAGGACAGCCTCGGTGTCTTATTCATATCCGGCGCGGGATAAGGGGACGCGGGAAATTGTTTGATGTGCTCCTCGTACCATTCTTTTGCGCCGTTGTACCATCTTTCGATGCCTGCTTGTTTTTCTTCCTCTGGCGTGACATCCTGCGCTTTTAACACTTTGAAATAGCCGTGTTCCTCCAGCGCTTGTACGGCTTCATCCATGCCGTATGTCCAGACCCACATCCATTCTTTAATATCGACTTGATACGGTTCTCCGCGCCACCTGGGATGCAGATCGTAGGCGTGCAGAAATAAAAATCCATTCGGTTTGAGCGCGTGATATATGCGGTATAAACTGTGAGACAGGTCGATCGGGTCAAGATATAGCAGCGAGGAAAGCGAACAGGCTCCGTCGAATTCGGCTTCGTAGGTCATTTCGCTGGCAAGTTGATTTACGAACGAGACATTGGGGAAGCGGTCTTTTGCTTTTTCAAGCATTTTGGGGGAGAGATCCGCGCCGCTGACGGTATAGCCTTTTTCAAGCAGGCGCGCAATAACCGGCTGGCCGTGTCCGCAGCCCACATCGAGGATGTGACCGCCTGCGGGGATGTCCTTGAGCCATGCGTCGAAAATTTCCGTCAATGGCGGCTCAGAGAAATAGTTCTCTGAATAATCCAGGGCGATCTTGTCGTACGCTTTTTGGTTGACCAAACGGACAAACGGCCAATCGCTTGAGCCTGACGGAATATCGGCCGGGTCGGGATGTTTCTCCAATGAAAGGGACTCGATCTCTTCTGTGAGCTGACGCATAAACTCGATGCCATCTTCGATTGCGATGTGTTTGATCTTGATCTCGATGCTGCGCTGCCCGGGTCCTGCCTTGCCAAATATGGCGCCTGTATCAGCCGATATTTCGAGGGAATAATTAACATAGAGATTATCTTCATTATTCTCATCTTTATAGGAATTTTTTTCGCGTCGAAAGAAAATGGAGGTCTCCGGAAGCATATCGCCAAAGCCGTACCAGTCGTGTTCTCCGTTCCTGAAATCTTCGATCCAATCGTTGTCTTCAGGAACAGGCAGGCCATAATCTATATGGTGGATAAAATTACGCGTGTAAAAGAATTGCACATCGTTGACTGAGTAGATGATCTCGACCAGGATGTTGCCTGAAGCGTCGAAATTTGACCCGCCCCCGATCACAAATTCCTGATGGCTTTTACCGCCCAATCGCCAGGGGCGCACTTCAATGCGCTCAACAATGGAAGGGTTGTCTTCATTTTCTGCTAATCTATGTTCATACGTAGCCATAGTTTTCTCCAATTATCAGATTTACGCCCGTCTATTGCAGCGGACGATAAATATGGGGTGCGATCCAGAGACCATTATCCTGTTGGGAATTCTCGATGGTATGAAAGAGTCGAAGCGTTAGAACAAAATCCACTGTTTGACCAGTCAGCGAAGCCAGGTCGGCATCCACATTGATCGGCGAATCTCCCGATTTAAAGTCCCATGCCATAAACTCGCCATTATACTTTCCATCAGCATCGTAATATTCCAAAGCAAATTGCACATCACACCGCGTTGATGCCGGACAACGCAGCGTGGCGCGGAAACGATCGCTTGCGCCTACTTTGAATGGCGGGTAACGTAGGAATAAGGCATTGGCATTTGGGATCATTTTCAGCACAGGTGTATCAATGGGTAAACCCTCTGAGACAGGGTCAAGCACGGTTGCGTAACCGCCTGAAATGTCAGCGCTGGGATTCGGACAAGGTGTGAGTTTGATTCCGCCATTCATCCATTCTGCGTTGCACAGGAGGGCGGTGAAGTCCAAAGCAACAGTTCCCAAAATGGCGAATGGTGTTGCTGTTGGAACGGGGCTGGCTGTAAAAGTTGGGATGGGCGTAAATGTTGGCGAGGGTTCAATGACGGGTGTAGTCGTTATTGTAGGCGCTGTCATTGGCGCGCAAGCGGAAACAAGCAAAGTGATAAAGCCAAGAACGGAAATATAACGCATCGAAACTCCTTGGGGAATTAAATAAGTTGTAGAAATAATTGCAGCACTTACGGGATCATATCGAGTAAGCGGTACCAGGTTTTTCCAATATTCTCCATCCATGAATTACCCCGCAGAACGGGCATGAGCGGAATATTTAAATTTGCAAAGGGATTGTAACTTTCCCTGCCAAGAATTGCATTTGCTAATTGCTTTCCTAAATAAGTGGCGAGGGTTACGCCATGCCCAACATAGCACATCGAATACCACATGCCGTCGATCTGTCCTGCGTGGGTATTTTCGTCAAACGTGATACCAAGCGTCCCGCTCCAAAAATAGTCTGTTTTGAAATCAGCTAATTCAGGAAAGACCTTGATCATGCCCCGCCTCAATATATTGATATTCATTTTGGGACTCGCTCCCTTGATGGTCCCTTCACCGCCCCAAACCATGCGCCCATCGGGCGAGAGACGATAATAGGCAAGTACATTCCTTGTATCGTAGGCGACACGGTTATTGGGGATCAGTCGTTTTGCCAGTTCTTTGGGCAGCGGTTCGGTCGCGATCACGAAACTGTCCACAGGTAGAACACGGTGGCGAAATTGCGGCGCGATATTCCCGATCCAGGCATTGGCTGCCAGTACCACTTCTTTTGAGGAAATAATTCCCCGATCCGTTTTGACGATGAAATGGGTCCCGTCTAAACTGTCGACTCTTTCGATTGCAAGCACGCGCGTGCCTTCGTGGATATCGGCGCCTGCGCGCTCGGCTGCGAAGGCCATGCCTTGAACGAATTTCGCCGGCTGGACTGATCCGCTGCGGGGGTTGACCATCAACCCGAAATACGAATCAGTTCCCAGCTCGGACCGGATCGCGTTCTTTGGCAGGATGCTGACATCGAAGCCTGCCACTTCATACAGGGTTTCCTGCTCCCGTTTCAAGGCTTCAAAATGAGCGGGTTTGCTGGCCGCTTCGATATTTCCACAGCGCACAAAATCGCAATCCAGTTTTTCATCATGAACGATTTGTTCAACAGTGTTCGCGGCTTGCACTGCGGCTTGGAACATCTCCCGCGCCAGTTCGCGCCCGTGGATCTTTATGGACTGTTCGAGGGTGTGATGCAGGCACGAGAGCGCCTGGCCGCCATTGCGCGAACTGGCGCCCCAGCCAATGGATTCCGCCTCAACGAGAGTGACGCGCGCGCCGCCTTTTGCCAGTTGCAGCGCGGCAGATGTGCCGGTGAAGCCGCCCCCGATAACAACAACATCGGTGTTTTTGGGGAGGGGTTTGTTTGGGTAGGTTTTAGGCGGCGAATCCACCGACCAGAAACATTCGTGTTGTGTCATGAGGTTTTTTTATGCTACTAAAATTAACAATGTCCATGCGCTGGCCGCCAGCAATATGACCAGGCCGAAGACCGCAAACACCAGCCGCATTCGTCCTTTCACTGCCTGCGCAAGACCAAAAAGGAAGAAGGCAACCGCAATCACGGTCAGCACGCCCACATACGCGTCGGATTTATTGTTCCACTTGTGATATTCATCCGCGGCGGCATTTTGTTTTTCGAGAATTTTATTTGCCTCATCGCTTATATCTGTCAGATACGCGCCAGCATCCGGCAGGCCGTCTGTGGTTTTGGGCGCGTAGCGCGGGTCTGTATAAAATATGGAAAAATTGATTAATTTATCGGCACGCGCCTGAGCCGCCAGCGCGCTGATATTGTTTAACGCGGTTCCCAGTTTGTCGGCAGATTGTTCGCTTTGCAGCGCAGTGAATTGCATCATCAAAGCGGTCTGCTTCTCGAGCAATACCTTTGAAAAAGTATTCAGGTCGTAACTGCTTTGCAACCCCGAACGCACCAATTCGCCTGAGACGAGGATCGCATAATATTGCGAATCGCGGTTGGCATTGTTCGCGCGGATATTCGCATCCGCCTGCAGCGTGGCGATCATGGCAGTGATGACGGTTGTGATCAGCGTCAACACCACGATCAAAGTCTTATAGCGCTCAGGGGTTTCAGGAATGGGCGTTTCGTTCATAGCGCACCTCCGCGGATGGAAAAGAAGATCAGTTCAACCAGTCCGAACCAGATCAGGCCGAACAGGTAGATGCCTGCGCCGATGGCGAACGTGACCAGACGGGAACTTTTCACACTTAACTCGGAGAGGGCCAGCCAAAATAAGCTGATCGCCAGCAGGATGACTCCCACCGTCAGCCAGCGCTGTTCCGAGGAATATTGATCGGATAGTTTGAACGAGGCTTCAGGGTCAAGCGCTGCCAGGTCAGGGGTAGCCGCTTCAAGGTCCGCGAAGCGCAGATCGAGATCGTAGGTCCCGTCACTCATCAGATATTTTTCATCGGTGGTGAGCGGATCGGCGACCAATTGCAGATTCGGCAGAAGATATTGGCGCATGGTGCTGGCTTGTGCCTGCGCAGTTTTGTCACTGCTGTTTTCAAAGGCTTCCACTTGCGCCAATGCCACCGCGTATGTCTGGGCGTAGCCTGCCTCCTCATACATTTTGCGCCAGTCTTCGTTCGTGGACGCCTGTTTCTTCAACGCGTCGATCAACCCCTGGCGGATCGCGTCTCCCGCCGCCGAGCTGACCATGCTGGCGCGCCATGCCGCGAACGCGGTTGTGACCGATACGACCGCGATCACGATCGCGATGATAATATCCAGCCGCGGTGATTCATTTAAACGCTTAAGCATAATTCCTCCGTTATCTTCACAGAAAAAATTTGACTACAGCCAGTGCCAGTGCGATCAGCGCGTAGGTAAATGTGACTGGTTTGTTGGCGATGCTCAGATCCATCCAGTCGTCGGGCTTTTTCTCTTCGCGCGGAATTTCCTTGGTTTCCAGCCGTGTGCTTTCAAATTTTGCCAATAGCCTGATGGGGGAGTTTGAATATATTCTGCCTGGTCCGCCAAGAAACAAAATTAAAAAATATTGGATGGGGACGATCATGATGATCCAAACTGCGGATAGCAGCATGATCAGGATGCCGAAAACAATGAATTGAAGAGAATCGAGCAGCAGTATTAATGGAGATTCCCCTTCAGTCTGTCTGCGTTGATTGCTCTTCCCGCCACTGCCAAAGGCTAGCAGTTGAGCGCCGATCAATTGAAAGTATGCGCCGCAGTACTGGCGCGGATTGGCAGAGATCAAGCCGGGGTTCTTGTTCACATCCCAGGCAAAGGTCACCAGGGCTGCGCCTATGCTGATCAATGAGCCGTTTTTTAAATACCACTCAAAATACGAGAGCTTAAAGAAGAAGTTGAAAAAAAATTGATCCAGGGCGATCAATGCCAGAATGATCAGGAAATAGAACCAGCCTCTTTGATGGATCTTCATCGGATGCTCCTTGGCTTATGAACGATCGCGGCGCATGCGCGTACATCCTTTCAAGGTAATGATCGTGCGCCTGGACAAATAAAACTGGAAGGCGCGGAGACTTCCAGTTTTATTTGTAATTCTATTTGCGAAGGGATTCGCTTATTTCTTCAGGGCGTTGATCTCTGTCAGCACTTTCTTGACCATTTCTTCAGTGATGCCGGCGTCTTTGGCTTGCGGCATGGCAAGCAGGGATTTTAAGGTCATGCCCTTTGCCAATCCGATCATGGGATTCTTGGAAACCCCCGGCGCGTATTTCTCCAGGATTTTCACAGCGCCCGTGTCTTTCAAAATATCGCCAACCTTTGTGTCCAGTGTGTATGCCATTTTATTCTCCTTGGTATTATGGAATCTCGGAAAACTCAATACAATCTTATTGCCATGTATAGTATAAGGCAATAATGGCAGGTTGAATCACCTGAATTCTGTAAGATTCCTCCCGCCGTGACGATGTTTACATCAACGACTCAAAATCATAATCAATAAAAGACGATCCCTGTTCGATGCGGGTTTTGCGGTTTTTCATGAAGTTGGCGATCCATATGTGGCCGCCGTTGTTGACATCGAAACCGGGGATCTGCATAAAGCTTTCCAGTATCCAGTGCTCAACCCCTTTGATCTGGAAATCGCGATGGACAACGGCATAGAGTTCAAGTTCGCGCAATTTTAGAAATGCGGGCATCTCCTTGAGCCAGGCAGGGGACAAGGTAAAGGCTTGACGATACCCGCGCAGAAAATGGGTCATAAATTCGTGGGTGAAGGAAGCGCTGTCTTTGAATCCAAGTTCTTCGGCATCCATTGAAATATAGAAGAGCACAATGGCGATATCGTTGATAAACCAACTGTATGCGCAGTCGTCGAAGTCAAAGAGAGTGAGCGTCCCATCCGTATCCATGAAAAAATTGTTTTGATGGGCATCCTGATGGATAAGACCATATGAAGCAGGGTCTTTGGGCAGGGCATGGATATGTTTCAGCACGGCTTCATAGGTCTGATGTGCGATGGCTTCCGTCTTGGGCAGGTACAGCTCAATAAAATTCAAGCTGGCATCGTTCCATTCTGGGCGCCGCCAGGCAGGGACAGGTTGATAGTCCACTGCCAGGGCGTGCATCTGGCCAAGCAGCCTGCCGTAGTTTTCGTACCGTGTGGATGTCCACCCGGCAACCCAGGGCTGTTGACCTTTCGCTTTGATAAAAGCAGTGGCTAAAAATTGACCACCCTGCGTGTCGTCAATGACTTCCACGAGCTTTCCCTTTTCAGATGGGATCGCTTGCGCCACCGAGACGCCGCCCCGCGCCAGATGGTTGATCCAATCCACTTCGCCTTGAATGAGCGCTTCGCTCTTGCGCAAGCTGTGACCGATGCGCAGAATGAAATCTTTTCCCCCGCGCTCAAATTCGTAGATGAAACTCTCAAAGGCATCGAGCGGCTTGATCTGATCTTTTCGAATGCCATAGCGGCGCATGGCTTTGTGCAAGATGGTGTCGTTGAAACGGGCGATGATTTGTTGGTCCATGCGGCTTATGCTACTCGATTGTGTAGAAATTACACACCCCGACGTACCCAACTATCCCCCCCGTAGCGGACTGTAATATCACCCCCTTGTGGGGCTCCCGCAGCGACGCCAACCGCGCATCACCAACTCCAGACCTGACAGGTTTCATCGTGACCTGAGTCGACCGTAACCCATGAACGGGCATGGATTCGAGTCGGAAGTCGTTCCGTGGAAACCTGTCAGGTCTTTTCACAACTCTCCCTTAAACGCCCTGCCCAGCACGGACGGTAACAACGTCCGCCCAAAAAGCGGGCGCAATTCCTCCCCCGTAGCGGACTGTAATTCCCGCAGCGCATTAATCTTAATCATCATAGTTCACCCAGTTATTAGTGACCATTTATGCAAGAATTGTTGACCATCTGCTTTTATCTTTGCACGTGAAATCACTATACGAGTCTCATATTTCTTGATAAACGGGCTCAATTTTTCAGATGGAATTATCCATACAGATGGCGGGAATAAAGGATCAGTTATCTTTCCTTCAAAGCACACTAATACATAGAAGTGTTGAGAATCTAAAAAATTGTGAATATTATCTGCAGGCCAATCATAAGCCTTTGCAAGTCCTTTTACCTCAACTGTGGTTATTGTTCTATTCTCACTAGCCACAATAATGTCAACAGCCTTCTTATTACCTAATGTTAGTGCTGCGTCTGCGCCAAGACGATGAAGCATTGAAAGCACATAAAACTCAGCGGCAAGATTTGTATTGTATGTTGTCATAGTTGACCCTTAAACGCCCTATCCAGCACGGACGGTAACAACGCGTCCAACTCCTCCCCCGTAGCGGACTCTAATATCACTTCCTTATGGGGCTCCCGCAGCGATATCATCTCCTTGTGGGGAAGCCAACCGTGCTGGACGCTATCAAGATTTTCCATTGATCCTCTTGTTGTACTCTGCAATCAAATCCTCGCATTCTTTGCGAGTTTGTAGGATGGATATTCTGACTTGTTCCAATTTCGTAAGTTCATCGGCTGTCAAGCGAGTTTCTAGTGGTCGAATTTTATACTCAAAATGTTGAATATAAGCATTGATGTGTTCGATTCGTTCTTGAATGTTTTCAATGCCTCTGCTTTTGGGCGAATTGGGAAAGTCACTTTGCATCCAAACATCAAAAGCAATGTCGCGTTTGGAATCATCACATTTTGAGCATGCAGGAACCATGTTGCCAAGCACTGTTTCACCACCATTTTTGACAGCAACTAGGTGATCCCATCGTTTAATTTCAACATTTCCGCAATAAACACACTCGAGCGCCTCAAACTCAAAAAATTCAAGAACCTTTCTCATGTCATCTTGACCAAATTGCCGATTTGCCAAACTTTCTTGAAGAGCGCGCTCTACATAGGAAAACGCAAACCCAGTGGTTGTTCTTTGTGGAGATAGAGGTAATTTCACTTTATCCATCACAACTCTCCCTTAAACGCCCTATCCAGCACGGAAGGTAACAACGCATCCAATTCCTCTTGCGTTTCAGACTTTAACTCCCGCAGCGACGCCAGCCGCTTGGCGTGAAAACTTGATATCATCTTCTTAGTTTTCCAATTTTTTCCCATTCGCCAGTTGACGGGTTGAGATAACGCCAGAAATCCCAACCATTCACTTCTTTCCAATCAGTGATAATAACTTTTGCTGCGGTAGTTGGTGTTTTATATTCTTTGTTGTTAAATCGAACTAGACCTTTTATATTGAGTAGCTCTGCCTGATATGTCCCACCTTTATGCGTCGCCTTGATAGGAACAGGATATTCGGTTTTGACTTGTTCAATGCCTTGATCTAATTTGAAAATTTCAGTTAGCCGTTCCACGGTGAATTTATTGCGTAACCTGCACGCAGAATTCTGATTGGAGAACATTCCTTTTTCCCAAACGGCTTCTTTTGTTGGCTTTGTGGCTATCCAGTCTATCCTTACTAAATATTCACTGAGTTCTGGATCATTTGAATCTTTGCCCATGTCTGGTGCTTTGTGAGGGAGTTGTAGGATTGGAGTTGGTTTTCCATCAACTTTCACCATGAAGTCATTGATTCGGACAATCTCCTCTTTCACCATGCCAACCCCTACATATCCGACTTTTGGAATGTAAACAAATACTCTTGCACCGACAGGTAATAAGGAAAGTGTATTGCTGTACCACTTGCCTCCACCTGCAGCAATGAATCCATATTTAACTGCATCTTCCCAATTTCGTCTTTTATCATCGCCAAAGGAAACGTAAAAATCAATTCCGTTCCATTGTTCTTTTCCACGTGACTTAACAGCTTTACTTGCTTGCGTTTCAACTTGAACTGGGTCAATTAGCCATGAGCGGGACAAGAATTCGTTTTGCCCTTGTTTGAAATATTGGAAGAAAACAGCATTAATTGGCACACCATAATTCGACGATAGATAATTAACAATTCGTTCTGTGTGATTGTCCAATTCTGCTGCAACAATTAGTAGTCTGTGATCCTCGTTCAAGGTTTCTGGCGGAGGAGTGCCAAATGTTTGCTCAAAGGCGGATTCAAAATTTCTTGTGGTGTCATAAGTAGCGTAGATTTTTACAATATCATCGTAAGTCAATCCCTGCACCCACGAAGCATAGTCAAGTGTTTGTGCAACGATGTCCCGTGGAGTTTTGTCTCTTTTTAATTCAAGTATTGCGAGATGACCTTCTGAGTCAATCGCAAGCAAATCAATGTACTTTCCAAATGCAGTTGTAACTTGTCGCCCTATAACCATCAAACCAGGGTCAACAATTGAAATATCTCTATCAAGAATAGACTCAAGTTTCATCTCTGCATCCAGAGATGAAAAAGATACTTTTTCCAGTCCATTATTAATGCGCCAGATTTCAGTTTTTATTGGCATAATTCTCTCCTCTTAACTCTTCCGTAAAGTACTTAGAGTTCCCTCTTAAACAAACGCCCTTCCGAATCGTCGTATCACGGATGGCAATAGCGCAAATAAGCAGACTGTTATTACCGGCAAGCATACAGGAAAACCCCTGATTGGACAAGTGATATAGATAACTTCTATCGCAAATCCCAATATTTCATCAAAACTGATGTATATTTAAATTATTCTTGGAGGCTTTTATGACAGAAAAACATACCAAAGGCGAAATGCACGGATGTATTGTGTGCGGAAAGCTGTATCAGCTTTATGTGGTCAATGATGCGAACGGAAAATTTGTAGATGCCAAGGTCATGAGCGTGGGCGGGAAACTTGTGCCGCATACCGCGCGTGCGCTGGTGGCATGTGAAAAGCATACTGACGCGGAGATCGAGTCCGCGATGGCGAGAACGTACGGTTTGCAAACTGAAGATGACGAGTAGCCGTTCAATTCATATGTTTAAACTATTGTTACAATATCACCAGCTACGCTTTGGAGGTGTTGTGTGAATAGTCCCATTTTGCGAATGATTTCCGCCCTGCTCTTACTGACCTTGGCTGCGCTTGCCTGTAATCTGCCGCAGGCTACACAGATCCCCATCCCAACAACTACCAACACGCCGACGGTCGCAGCCCTCGCATCAGTTACAGATGCTCCTTCATCTGCAACTCCCGTACCGACAGACACGGTCTCGCCTTTGCCCGTACCGACTCCGCAGGATCCGCTCGTTGCGCGCGCCGCGCTGTGTTGGTGGGGACCCGGCCCGGTGTATGATGTTATCAGTTCATTAAAACAGGATATCCGCGTCAAGCTGGCTGGGCGCGGCAGTATTCCAGGCTGGCTGTTGGTTGATAATCCCACCTATCACGTTCCTTGCTGGGTGCAGGATATATATTTGCAAGTTGATCCGAATACCGATCTCTCCACCCTGCAGATTTTCACTCCGCCGCCCACGCCTACGCCCAGCCCGACCAATACAAGAACACCCACGCCGACGGCGACCTGGACTCCGGGGCCATAGCGTAAAAAGTAACAATGTTGGGATAAGGTTGCGGCGGGACAGCAGGAAAGGTTCCGCTGCGATCATCTCACTACTCACTGCTCTCCAAAGGAAATTAATTGATCAATACAAATCGGTTTTCATCCATCCTGCGCATGTATGCAGGCAGCTTTGCTCCGCTAAAAAACCGCAACTTGCGGATTTATCTCGGCGGTCAAGCCGTCTCTCTGTTGGGTACCTGGATGCAGTCCACTGCCCAGAGCTGGGTGGTTTGGGAATTAACCCAGTCAGAAAGCTCGTTGGGGATCGTGGTCATGCTCAACAGTTTGCCGCTCCTTTTGATGGCTCCCTGGGCTGGCAGTATCGCGGACCGCTTCAATCGCCGCATGATCCTGCTGGTGACACAGTCCATCGCCATGCTTCTCGCTTTTTCTCTCGCGCTATTAATTCAAACCCATCTTGTGCAGATCTGGCATATTTATATTTTTGCTTTCATTCTCGGCACGATCAACGCCCTGGATTTTCCCGCCCAGCAGGCCTTTATCGGCGATCTCTCGGGAATGAGCCAGGTGCGCCAGGCGATCACACTTAATATCATGGGGCTGCAGGTCGCACGCATGTTGGGGCCGGCCATTGCGGGAATTCTGCTTAAAGTGGTTGGTTCAGCCGCCGCGTTTTGGATCAATGGATTTAGTTTCATGGTGGTCTTGTTAAGTATCTTTATGGTGCGCTCTCATCAACAGGAAATTAACAAGCACAATGGCGGGCGCGGTCAATTTCGAGAGACAGTGGATTATATTCGGGTGCAGCCGCGCATGATCGATTTGATGGTCTTCGCCGCCCTCGTGACCTTTTTTGGGTTGTCCATCATGAACATTCTCCCCTCTGTGGCAGACCACGTCCTCAATGGCGACTCCCAGACATTTGGCTTGCTATTCGGCGCGTCGGGTGCCGGCGCATTGATCTCCACGCTGATCCTGCTTCCATTATCCCAGGCCTCCAAACGGGTTGGGTTGATTATCAGCGGCGCCGCGGTTTGGATGGGAACTTTTTATTTTCTCTTGTCACGCTCCACATGGCTGCCGCTTTCGATGGTGGCGATTTTCTTTGTCAGCCTCGGCGCGCCGTTGGTGTTGACCACAGGTTTGGGCGTCATGCAATTAATGGCGCCCGCTAACATGCGCGCCCGCATTATCAGCCTCTTCACCATGTTGACATTTGGCTTGCAGCCATTGTCCTCACTCTTTATTGGCTACACCGCCGAGATGCTTGGCACGCAAACCGTCATCATGATCAATTCTTTATGTTTGGCCGCCGGCGCGCTGCTCATGTTTTTCTTTCGAAAAGGATTGCGCGATTGGGAATTGCAGCCTGTCGAAAAACATTGATATTTCCGAAAGAAGTAAAATAACCTTATGCCACTATTAGAAAATCCCATCGGTATCTTTGACTCTGGCGTAGGCGGATTATCCGTCCTGCGTGCGATGCGTGAACAAATGCCAAACGAATCCATGGTCTACTTTGGCGATCAGGGACATGTCCCGTATGGGCCGCGCTCGATGGAACAGATACAGAAATTTTCAGAGGGGATCACGCGCTTTTTACTCGAACAAAATTCCAAGCTGATCGTTGTGGCTTGCAATACAGCATCAGCCGCGGCGTTGAAATATTTGCGCGGACGGTTTCCTGAAGTCCCTTTTGTAGGCATGGAGCCTGCTGTCAAACCTGCTGCGGAGATAACCAAGACAGGCAAGGTCGGCGTGCTGGCAACTCCCGCAACTTTTCAGGGCGCATTGTACGCGTCTGTTGTGGAACGTTTTGGCGCGGGCGTTGAATTCTTTCAGCACGCTTGTCCTGGGCTTGTCAGTCAAATTGAAAAAGGGGAATTGGAGTCAAATGCAACCCGCGCAATTTTGGAAGATGCGCTTCTGCCGATGCTGGAAAAAAATATCGATACAGTCGTATTGGGCTGTACACACTACCCGTTCGTGATTCCGCTCATTGAGCGGATCGTGGGCGCGCATGTTCGGGTGATAGACCCCGCTCCCTCGGTGGCGAGACAGGTCAAACGTCTGCTTGAGGTGAGTGTGAATCTAAATCAGACGAGTGAAAGCCAGAGAGTCCGATTCTATACTTCCGCTGATCCTGCTTCGATGAAATCCCTGCTGCCTTTATTGTTGGGGACGGATGGCGAAGTTGAAGCGGTTACGTGGAAAGATGATCAAGTGACTCTGTGATCTGCGCGCCCATGCGCTGCATATCCTTGAACAGGCGCAGCGGCTCGGCGATGTGCCCCATCATGTGGACTCCAGCGCGGCGCGCCGTGCCATCGAGATATTGAAGCAGATACGCGACGACGGGGATGGCGGTCAGTTCATATCCATCGGGATGCGCGATCTGCAACTGGACCTCAGCCTGCCTGCCGTTCAATTGACCTTTTGCTTCCACTTTGAGCGCCACCAGATACGGCGGCTTAGACTTTCCCATACCCCACCACATCAATTTACCCAGCGGACGAAGCCCGCGTTTTGGCGCAAGTTTGAGACCACAAAAACGATCGGGGTGATGATCAGGTCTGTAAACCAGTTCGAGCCTGAAATATAAAATCCAGTATCCTTGATGGTTGGAATCAAATTAGGAATATTTCGCAGTTCCTCGAAGAACATGGAATAGCCTGTGCGTTTGCCGATATCATTTCCAAAATTGAAAACGCGCGAATCCCAGGAAGTGGGTTTTGTCCACGCGCCATGTTTGTAGACTTGCGCCTGATACTCAAGAAAACATTCCATGAGTTCATCCACGGCTTCGGTGTAGGGCAGGCCCCGCATATTGAGGTAGCCAGCCGTAAATGCGGATTCGGCTATGTCCAATTTTTCTGCAGTGTAGCGGATCATCGCGGCGGGCAGACCGGGGTGAAAGCCCGCTTCGGTGATGAAACATAACCCCGCCTGCTGAATCTCTTTTTCTGCGCCATATAAAGCGCTGAGTTTTTTGGATGAGAGCTGCACATCGAGATAATCCACGTGCGCGGCGATGCAGGCGCGGATAACTGTCTCAGCGTGCTGCGTGGTTGGCGCGGCGACCAAACACAATGTCACGCCTTGAAGCGCTTGCGTTAGATCGTTAATATTGGACGCATCAACCTGTCTTGCGGATGCACGCGAGTCGTGCAATTCATCCACGAAAGATTTTGCCTTTTGTATGCTTCGGCCAGATATGATGATTTCAACATCGGTTTGAGCGAGCAAATGTTTGGCGAGCGGTCTGCCAGTATATCCATACCCGCCCAGGATTAGGATTTTTTTCATGTTGTTTTACTCTTTTTCAGGTTTGACGGCCAGCAGGGTTAGATTTTTTCCCAGTTCGCGTAGTTCCGTTTCATCCTTGAATTTCATCCCTGCCATCGCCATCACGGAGCGGGTATAGGCGGGTTTGCTTCGATAGAATTGAACAAGCATTTCGCTTGCGCCTGCGGTGGTGAGCGCTCCTGCGCGCGCCTTAAATTTTCTGCGTCCAACCTTTGCTTCAAAGATTGGATTGGCTTGAATATTTTTATACCAGTCGGCGCGCGCGCCATAGGCGGCTTCGATGTAATAAGTGTCGGAGGCTTTGTCGTAATCCATCACGTCAACCATCGAGTCGTAGCGCTTGCCTGATTTGCGTCCAATGTGGGTGATGAGCATCCATTGCGCGCCGAGTAGACGCTCCCAGCCGCCGAGTCCCATTTTGTGAAGGATGACTGGAACCTTGAAGAAGAATTTTTGCAATTGACCGGGTCGTTTGTCAAAGGCGCTCATGGATTATCCTCCTGTAAGTAGGAACTTGAAGAATTTCCCCAGATCACGCAGGCGCGGCCAGAAGGCGGGGACACGCTTGCGATAATCAGCGTAGGATTGGCCGAAGCGTTCGATCAATTCCTTTTCTTCCACGAGACGGATCCAGCCTGTGAGTCCAAGCGGCACGAAAATGGAGAAGATGATGGAGTTCGCATTCCCGTTCAAGAGTGCAAGCCCCATCCAAACGCGGATCGCACTGGCGTAGATCGGATGGCGTAGGATGCTGTAAATACTTGAATCAATGATCTGGCCTTCCTCGGGGTAATAAACATATAAGAGCGTGAGATTGTCCACGCCAAATGTCTGGACACTGCGAACCCATAATAATGCGCCAACGCAGACCATGAACCAGCCGAGGGCAAGAAAGACGATTGTCCACCAGCCGATGGGCACGAAGGGACCGTTCATGTAGCCAGCGTGTGCGACGGCTCCGAAGATGAGTCCCAGCCCGGGCAGGGCGTAATGGGCGAAGGCATTGCGGTAGGCAAGTTCTTTATATTTTTCTTTGTATGCTTGTTTGCGGGAGAAGAAGAAGCTTAGGAGAAGAAATCCCAGCGAACTGATGATGATCTCGCTGTCGATGCTCCAGGTGGGGATGTTGTCTGTGAGGATGAAATATACATTGACCAGTGTGAACAAGCCTAATGCGTAAAGAGTAATTCGTAATTTTCCGCCCATTGAATTTAATTCAGGAACATGTTTTGCGAGTGAGTCCATGCCTTTGATGTTCATGGTGACCATCCTTTGGTGTTGTGATTATACTCCTCGCATTAATCTGCCGCGACAATACCCATGTCCGTTGTTTTTATTGTTGCACCTTCAAGGTTCTCAAAACTTAATTTTGAAACATCCAGCCCATATTTTCCCGCCACGCGTTCGAATAAAGCATGATAACCAGCTTTGACCATCGCCTCCCAGTTTAAACTGAGCAAGTCCGCGATGCTGTGTATTGATTCCACATTTTCCCCTTCGATCTCAATAAAACTTCCATAAGGCAGTTCATCCAGCATGATGTGCGTATCGTTTAATTCATAGGTTGTGCGGAATTTTTCATAGAATACAACAACCTGAAAACCGACGGCTTCAAGGAATTGTTTTGCGCTGTCAAAATCCCCCACCTCAAATTCGATTTCCTGACGGCTGAGAATGCCGCCTTTATTTTCCACGCTCGGACCTTTGAATGTGAAGCGCGCTATATCATCCTGTCTCAAACGGAGAACGCGAAAGCTGTTTCTTAGCTCTCCATCTGGCCTGTCGAAGCGCAGGTTGACTTCGTGTACGCGCGGTTGAATTAATTGCGCCTTCAATTCTAGAAGGCGCAATTCGATCTTTCTTAAATTCTGTACATGGAACTTGGCTTCGGTTTCCTGCCCGTTCATTAATGCACGCTCAGTAAGGTCTGCTTTTGTTCCACGCTTTCGCCAGCTTTTACGCGGACCTTTCCCATTACACCGTCTCGCGGCGCTTTCAGTTCATTTTGCATTTTCATGGATTCTAGGATCAGCATGACCTGTCCTTTCTTCACTTGCTCGCCTTCTGAGATCATGACCGCCACAACCAGTCCGGGCATGGGTGCTTTTAGATGGAACTCGCCGCCCTCTGCAATACCTCCGCCCGCGGCCGCTCTTAGCCGCTTTTCACGCTCATCTTCTATCTTGACCTGATACTGCTGTCCGCGGATAAGCACTTCCCAATCTTCATCGCCCTGATAAACATAAGACTCGTAGGATTTTCCGTCCGCGATCAAAGAGAAGACTGGCTGCCCGCTTACCGCCTTAAAATCAACTTGCAGCAATCGGTCGCCGATGCGGATGTGATTTTCATCCACGACCTCGATCTCAAATTCTTTATTATCAATGGTTGTAATATATTTCATACTTTATCCTCAATCATCAATCGCCAATCGTAAATCGTAAATTATCTATGCATTCGTTCCCATCTGCCGACCCATTTCCAGTTGGATGTGTCTCTTTCATTGCGGCGAACCCGTTGTGCGGATAATTCACTTTGGTGATGCGCGACGAGTGTCGCAAGAATGGCCGCGATCTCCGCGTTTGTGGCGCGGGATTCAATTGCGTCATCCATCGAGAAGCGTTCCTCCACAAAGCGTGTGTCGAATTGTCCGCCCATGAAACGATGTGAATCCATCAAGGTCTGGTGGAAGGGGATATTGGTACGCACGCCGACGATGCGGTATTCTTCCAGCGCGCGCCGCATGCGCAGGATGGCTTGTCCGCGTGTTTCGCCCCAAACGATCAGTTTTGCGATCATCGGATCGTAGAATGGAGTGATCTCAAAGCCGGGATACACACCAGTGTCAATGCGCACGCCAGGTCCGGTGGGCAGGATGCTATGCGTAATTTGTCCGGTTGACGGCATAAAACCATTGAAGGGATCTTCTGCGTTGATACGGCATTCGATCGCGTGGCCATTGAACTTGATCTGGTCTTGTGTATAACTCAACTGCCTGCCGCGCGCGATGCGTAATTGCTCCGCAACGATATCCACACCTGTTACCATCTCAGTGATCGGATGTTCCACTTGCAGGCGCGTGTTCATTTCAAGGAAGTAAAAATTACGTTCCTTGTCAACTAAAAACTCGATCGTGCCGGCATTGACATAATCCACTGCCTGCGCGGATTTGACCGCGATGGTTCCCATTTTCTCGCGCAAGTCTTCATCCAGAAATGAGGATGGCGATTCTTCCAGCAATTTTTGATGGCGGCGTTGGATGGAACATTCACGTTCACCTAGATGGATTACGTTCCCAAACGAGTCTGCCATGATCTGGAATTCGATGTGGCGCGCGCCCTCGATCAATTTTTCCAAATAGACATTGCCGTCGCCAAAGGAAGATTCCGCCTCGCGTCTCGCGGATGCAAGCAGGGTCGGCATTTCCTCCAGGCTTTTTACTTCCCTCATGCCTTTTCCGCCCCCGCCAGCAGTGGCTTTGATCAGCAAAGGGAATCCGATCGTCGGAGCGATTTGAAGCAGGTCGTCATTCGTCATGTTCCCGACAGCTTCCGTGCCAGGCACAACAGGGATGCCTGCTTTGATGACAGTGGCGCGTGCTTCGGCTTTATCGCCCATCGCCGCGATGGACGAAGGCTTGGGACCAATGAAGGTGATGCCAAGGTCTGCGCATTTTGCTGCGAAATCTTCACGTTCCGCCAAAAAACCATATCCCGGGTGGATCGCGTTCGCGCCTGATTTTTTGGCAACTTCAAAGATCTTGTCTGCGCGCAGGTAGGATTCTCGCGACGGCGCAGGTCCGAGCAGGTAAGCCTCATCCGCGTAGCGGACATGCAGCGCGTTGCGGTCTGCTTCTGAAAATACTGCTACTGTTTCAATGCCAAGTTCGCGGCAGGCACGAATAATGCGGACTGCGATCTCACCACGATTTGCTACCAATACTTTATTGAACATATATGCTCCGCATGTGTCAAAAGTGTCAAGTGTCAGGTGTCAACTTACCTGATACGCGGCACTAAAACACTTGATACTTATAATGGAATATTTCCGTGCTTCTTGGCAGGATTCGCGTCACGTTTGTTGGACAACATTTCCAGCGCATTGATCAGGCGCGGACGGGTTTCCTTCGGCTCGATGACATCATCAATATATCCGCGCTGGGCCGCCACGTATGGATTTGCGAATTTTTCCTTGTAGTCTGCAACCAGTTCCGCTTTCTTTGCAACCGGGTCGCTTGCCTTATCCAATTCCTTGCGGAAAATAATATTGACCGCGCCATCCGGCCCCATGACTGCGATCTCAGCCGTCGGCCAGGCGAGGTTCACGTCACTGCGAATATGTTTGGATGACATCACGCAATATGCTCCGCCATAGGCTTTGCGGGTGATAACTGTTAATTTGGGCACCGTTGCTTCACAGAACGCGTACAGCAATTTCGCACCAGAGCGGATGATGCCATGATGTTCCTGAAACGTACCGGGCAGAAATCCGGGCACATCTTCAAAAGTGATGATGGGGATGTTGAATGCATCACAGAAGCGCACAAAACGCGCAGCTTTTTCACTTGCGTCAATATCCAGAACGCCTGCCAGGACTGCGGGTTGATTTGCGACGATGCCAACCGAATGTCCGCCCAGCCGCGCAAAACCGACCACGATATTCTGGGCATAGTTCTCATGGATTTCGTAGAATTGGCCGTTATCCATGATCTTGCTGATCACCTCTTTAATATCATAAGGTTTATTGGCGTCATCTGGAATGATGTTGTTGAGTTCTTCATCCATCCGCAGCGGATCATCACTTTGAACGAAAGGCGCATCCTCCATATTGTTCTGCGGCAGGTAGCCGAGCAATTTGCGAATTAAATATAGCGTATCCGCTTCACTGTCGGCGGCAACGTGGCAAACGCCTGATTTTTCCGAATGAACGCTGGCTCCGCCCAATTCTTCCTGGGTTACTTCTTCGTGGGTAACTGCTTTTACTACATCAGGTCCCGTAACGAACATATAGGATGTGTCACGGGTCATAAAAATGTAATCTGTCAACGCGGGCGAATACACCGCACCGCCGGCGCATGGTCCCATGATCGCGGAAATTTGTGGAATGACTCCCGAAGCCATTGTGTTGCGCAGGAAAATATCCGAATATCCGGCCAGAGCCACAACGCCTTCCTGAATGCGTGCTCCGCCTGAATCGTTCAGTCCAATAATAGGTGCGCCGTTCTTCATCGCCATATCCATGATCTTGCAAATTTTCTCGGCATGCACTTCACCAAGGCTTCCGCCAAACACAGTGAAATCCTGCGAGAACACGTATACGAGGCGGCCTTCAATTGTGCCCCAGCCAGTCACCACAGAGTCGCCCATATATTTTTGTTTATCAAGATCGAAGTCGTACGTGCGATGGATCACGAACGGATCAACTTCGCGGAAAGAGCCTTTGTCCAAAAGCAGGTCAAGGCGTTCACGCGCAGTCAGACGACCTTTTTTATGCTGGGTGTCAATGCGGGCCTGCCCGCCGCCCAGGAGTGATTCAGCTTTAAGATTATTCAGATTTTGGATTTTCGTGGTTTTATTCATACGCCTCTCTCGACAATAATTTTGTTGTGAACAGAATGAAGACAAGCAGAACCAGATTTACTATAACAGCGAACGGCCAGTTTGGATGCGGCCTTTGCCAGATGAGACGCTCGCTCCAATACCAGACGGTGTAGCCTGCTGTTGCCCCAAAGAGCAGTTTCGCCGCCCACGCTTTTTTCTTCCAGATACTCCACAAAAGAAGTACGCCCAAGGCTGTCCATAATGTGCCGCTTATGGTTGTAATTGCGGCGGCAGGTTGTGCGGAAAATTCATTTAGCACCCCACGCCATGTGATGGAAGTCCAGACCCGGATGAGATTCCATATTGTTAGGGTTAACACCAGCCATAGCGCGAGGGTTACTCGAAAGGAACGGTTTTTCATGGCATGCCGTTGATTGTGAAATTTGAAGGTGAGGAAACGGCTGATTGTGGAGAGGCAGACGTGTGGTCGATGTTGGAGGCGTTGCACGAGAGAAAGTCAACTACCGGTAATGTCAATATTCCTGTTCGCAATTTCATCTCCTAATATTTTGGCTCTTTCAAAAGATACAGCAATCCCTTACCGCCGTAGACATTGTACTTTTCAAGATAGCGCTCGAATTGGCCAAAATAAGGCGGCATCGAAAGCAGTTGCGCGTTGGCAAAGATGATGGTGACACCGTGCTCGCTCAGGTATTGAGGCGCCTGCCGGTTTTGTAGTGCGTGAAAATAATCATTGCTGTTGATCAAGCCGTCCATATTGACGATGGTGCGGTCTTTTATATAGTAACCAACATTTCCGCCGCCTGTCATGCCGATAATATCACCCGGCTGGGTGTTTTCTTCCAGGAATGGCAGGACTTCTATATAAGGTCTTTCCGGGGGAAAGTAGTTGTATCTCATGACTGTGGTGACGTAACTGCCTAAGCCATACGCAAAATATATGCCGATCAGGACAGCGGAAGCTTCCACTGAGAATCTCAGGGGTTTAAATTTTTGCAGCGGGTGGATCGCCAGATCGATAAACAGGCTGCCAGCCATTGTGACGAATATCATTTGGCTGATCCAATACCATTCCTTTGCGCCGCCGTATGCGGTGGTTGTGTAGGAAAGGATCAGGATCGCGCAGCCTGCCGCGAGTGGAATGAGAGCCATATTTGTAATTTTTTCTAAAGCCCGGCGGATATTCATGGCGGCAAGAATGACCACCAGTATGGCGGCGACCGCCATAACCAAATAATAACGTTCGTCTGTGGTGTCGCTGCCAGGATAAAGGGGGTAGATCTTTTTTGCGATCCATAGCGCGACACTGGAAAATGGTTGCCAGGCATCGAAGGCGTTTTGAAAGCCGATCCCAAAAAATGTGGTCCAGTTATGGGCAGGCCGTTCGTATATCGTGTTTGGCAGGGAGCCCCACCAACGCTTGATCTGTCCGCTGACAGGGCTGGATGTTCCAAAGATGAACTTATTTAATAACATGTATACTGCGAGCGCGCCGCTGACGATTCCAAAATATACCGCTCCATCTCCCAGCCATTTTTTCCAGTTCGCCAATAAACCTGAAATTGGAGATGTTTGTTCGATCATGGGTGCTTCTTTATTTCCGATGCGGCGGGCGGTTAGTCTAATGGCAAGCGCCAGAGTGACACTGATGCCCCAATCAAGGAAAAAGGCCGTGCGCGGGAAGTTATTTGCAAATCCAATTTGAAGCAGGAGTAAATAAAATCCTGTCACAAAGATCGTGCCTGCGCTATTTGCAGCAAGGACCTGACTGATCGTTCTCCAAACAGAATTTGCTTTTGGATGTTGATATAAGCCAAAGAAATAAAAAGAAATGGTCTTGACCACCAGGGATATAAGTGCCGCTTGCATGGCAGATGACGCATAAAGAATATTGTATGCTTCCAGCCCGGTGCGGATTGCCACAGAAAACACCATTGATAGGAAAATGATCACAATATCAAGCGGTAGAAAAAAGCGAATTGGACTCCCGCGAAAGATCACCCAGATGCCGACAATTACCGCGAAAAAGACAAGGTCAAGCCGGCTGAACATCACGAGGACCGCGAGCATCCCTAGGACAGCCAGTTGACGGGGGGGCACCGGTTTTGTGCGCCATTTTTTTTCAAATGCTGAGAGATTCCACATTAACAATACGATCGTAAAGCCTGCCAGCGCTGTTTCCAACCCAAATTCATAGACCGTGGTGTGAATGTAAAAGTTAAAAGCCCAAAAACAAGCTGCCAAAATACCAGTCGCGCGCGAAAGGGAACTTGAAATGATGCGATAGATCAGAACAGCTGTTGCAGCATTTAATATCCCCATGACGAGCAATAAAACACGCAGAGGCAGGATCAAGTCAAAACGGGCGAGGTAAAAAACAGGCACGCATACCAATAACCACAGTGGGTGATATTTGTTGGTCAGGTTGATACCGTCGAAACTGATGCCGCGCCCTTCAGTGATATTTTGGGCTACTTTAAAATAATAATAAGCATCATCCCGTGTAAACCAAGCGTTGGGAAAATTGTATGCATCTGAAAAGGCTGCGTATAGATGAATACTGGTGATTGTAACGATCAGGACAATTTCAAATAGTGAAAAACGTTTAAGGAAATTCATTTTTTGTTTTGTAAATCAGCGGCACGTCAGCTGATCTGCACAATTCCTATGGTATATCGAGTGTGATCTTGCCAAAATTCTCACCGCGCCACAGTCTTTCTTGCGCAGCGGCAGCTTCCTGGAGCGGAAATATCCTATCGAGGATCGGCTTTAGTTTTCCAGCGACGATCAGGTCCATTACCTCGGAGAAGTCCGCCAAAGTACTCATGGTGGAGCCGATGATCGAAAGGTGTTTCGCAAAAATAAAGCGGTTATCAATTTCGAAGCGCGGCGCGCCTGTGTTGCCGACAGTAAGTAGGCGGCCCCCTTTGCGAAGGGCACGCAAGCTCAATGGGAATGTTGTGCCGACATTATCGATCACCACGTCAACGCCGCGCTTTTCGGTTGCGCTGAAAACAGCTTTTGACCAGTCTTCCGTTTGCGACCGATCGATCAGGATGTCTGCGCCAAGGGAATGGGCTGCCTCTAATTTGGATTTGTTCGATCCGATGACTATAACACGCGCGCCAAGAAATTTTGCGATTTGAATGCTGGCGGAATTCACACCTCCACCCGCGCCGACAATCGCCACTGTTTCACCTGCATGCACTCCGCCGCGCTTGACCATTGAATGCCAGGCGGTTTGATACACCAAACCGGATGCGGCAGCTGCATGGAAACTAAGATCGCTGGGCATTTTATAAAGCTGGCGGGCGGGTAAACAGATATATTCCGCGTATGTCCCGCGCATCGTCTCGCCAAGCAGATGCCAATCGCGGCATAAATTATCCTGACCCTGCAAGCAGAATTCGCACTTGCCGCATCCGAAATTCGCATTGATGACGACCCGATCTCCAGGTTTAATTTCGGTGATATTTTCACCAATTTCCACGACTTCCCCAGCGCCATCAGCCCCATTGATGTGAGGCATCTCAAGTTTTAGTCCCGGCCAGCCATTGCGGACAAAAATATCCATGCGGTTTAGGGCAGCTGCGCGCAAGCGGATCAATACCTCGTCAGCCTTAGGCAGGGGCGTTGGAAAATCTGTATATTCAAGGACTTCAGGTCCGCCGTGCTGATGAAAAAGGATCGCTTTCATTGTTTTGAAAAATTCCTTTATTAAAGCTGATGTGAATGCAAAAAGAAGAAACGCCACATTTTAACTGTAAATGGGTGCAAAGTTGGCAGTGCGCTATTGGAGCGTAAACTGCGCCTTGTCACTTTCAATACCGCGCGATCCGCTTGAATCGATCAAACTGTCGCCATCAAATATGCGGACCTTCCAGAGGTATTCACCGGGCGGCATGGATTCATCCAGCCTAAATTGGCTGTCTTGGGTTCCAATTTCACCGGAATAGTAGGCTGGTTCCCATAGGCTGTCTTCAAGGTCTGGGGTAAAACTTAAATCAGATGTGACGACAACGGGATCAATAAAAACGCTGTATTGTTCATCGGCGCCATATGTGCGCGATAAGGATAGAGCGAGTTCTCCGGAAACCAGCTCATAAGTGCCGATGGACTTCCATGTCCACTCTTCAATTGGACTCCCGGTCTCGGCAAATTCATTTGTTTGTCCATTTATGCTTATGAAATTATGTTGATCGTTATTACGCCGTTTGTAATATCGGACCCAAAGTTGGTATTGCCCTGATTTTGGAACGTTTATGGAATATGTTGTTTCTCCTGAGTCCCAATTATCCAATACAAAGCCTGAGCCTGAGAATCCATTGATATATCCGCCGTTTGGGTACCAGCCTGATCTGGAGAACGCGTCTTCTGCTTCGATCCAGATGATATTATCGCGCTTGCGATCAAGCGTTAACGCGAAACTGGTTGACACGGTGTCGTTTGGATTCCAGCTAAAATTAATCGGAGTTGATGAAACCAGATCTTTTGGTGTTGTCGTCACCGGGGCGGGCGGAGAGTAACAAGCCGGTGACTGAAGTGCCTGTGGGCTGAAATGATAGATATCAAAGTACACTGCCTGGCGACTTAACTCTGCTTGCGGATAGCATCTGAGAATAACCCGTATGGCCTGTTCCCGCTCTTCGGCAAGGTTCGGGGCAGTCTTATCATAAACAACATCCAGTCCGCCAATATCTTTGTTTAGCCAAAGGGCGGAGAGCAGTGAGTTCATTTCCAGCTGTTGGTAATGCTCCGCGGCATCCAGACCGAGCTGCTTTGCGCCGCCGACTGCGTATAGCAAAACATGGGATTCGACAAAAACCGAATCTTCTTGATTGGGCATATAAGGGAAAAGGAGCAGCGGCGTTCCTTTGGCAGAGTCCAGTGTCAGGTCTGCAAGTTCGCGGCGTTTTTGGCGCTCTTCGGGATCCGTCAATTCGGTTCTGAAAATGACGTAATCTTTGACAAGGATGGATGCGATGAGTAATCCAAACACTGGCGCTGCGGCAGAAATTTTTTGATTCTCAAAAAAAGCGCGCAGAGATGCGAGGGTGACCCATAACCCGAGCGCACCCCAGATCATGAGCGGTGGTATGGCAAGATACATCACTCTTGGCCATGGTGATCCGAGCAGGATCGGTCCTGTCAGAATGTGAATTGCGTACCAGAGCGGAATAAATGCGAAGTGTGCGCGGCGTATATTCCACAAGTTGTAAATCATGCCTATCACGATAAAAGGTAGCAGCAAGGGATTGACAAGGGGACCGCTCCAGTTAATAAGTGAGTCAACCCAAACTACACGCGAAAAGGTAACCTCCAGCACGTTAACAAAGTTTCCCCAGAATAAAGTGATCAGATTTAACAGGTCTTGTGTGTTGAATGAGGCAGCCAACCAGCCCATATGGTGGCCTTGCCGCTCCGCCATGTACTCACGCGTCGACCCGAAATAGATCACAATTACAGGCCATACGACCAATGCAAGGTTGGTTATCCAGCTTATGATCGAAGCCCGCTTGTTCCTGATTTCAAAAATTGCATAGCCGATCAAATAAAGAAACGCAGCCACTATGTTTGGATAAAAGGTTTCGTAAGTTAGCATCCCCAGACAAAGCAGAAATCCTGCGAATTGGAATTGCCAGAGTTTTCGGTCTCGTAATGCCAGAAATAATACGGCCAGCGAGGCGATCATCCACGCTTCGGGAGGCGTATTATGCAGCGCCTGATGCGATGCGTTAAGTTCGATAAAGGGGAAGGCTGAATAGCAAGGAGGAGAGTAATCCGGCAGCTTTGCTGGAGGTTAGAAACGGACCAGAAAATATAGACAGACCACAGCAATCAGACTGAGAACCGCACTTTCTATTCGCGCTGAAACAAAGTCCAGGCCGAAGATCCGCAGGAAGATCGACCGCATCCAGAAATCAACAGGGAGAAACTTGAAGTGCCTTCCTCCGAATTCGCCGATATCAACTCGCAAGATGGTGGAATACCAGGTCTGCACCGTCCACTTGCTTTCATCAGCTTCGACCCGTAAACACGGGAGTTCAAGTCGAAGAAGCGCGTCAGGATTGTCAGAAGGATGATCAAACTTAATAAGATGGCTTCACCGCGCTGGTTTAATTGAAGCTGACTGGTAAAGATGGATTTCCATTTTGGGTTGTTGTGTGCCCAGATCAATAATCCAACGGCGCTCATCAGATAGGCTAATATACCGACCCGAAACGATTGGTTGTTTATCATCATCTGTGCAAAAACTGCCAATATCACTGCGCCGATCAATACTATTCCATCGGGAATTTGGAGTGCTGGGAGATTAATCGATTCCTTCAGATTGTTAAATCCTGGCAATCCGGAAAATGAAAGTTTCGGTAATCTTATTTTGGGCAGGTGGATCTTTATATAATAATCCGTTCCGTTGTCATCGCGGACAGGTTTGATCTGTGTATTGAACAAATAACCGCGTTTACTGGATGTTGACGCGCTTTCTTGATTAAGCTGGATTAAACCTTGTTCCACAGCCCATTCGGGAGGATCACTGATCGTGATTTCTTTGACCTTCGTGACAGTCGGGGCCGGAACGGATACTGTCAAAATATCATAGTCATCTGCTGGAAAATTTAAAGGCTCATGGACAGGGGCGTTCATCCAGTTTGTCAGGCGCGAAAGGGTGGGGAATTTGAACAGCCATTTCGAGGGCAAAAACACGGCTGTTGTAAAACATGCCAAAAGCCCCGCAAGAAGCGCCCAAAGTGAAAAACGAGTATATGACTCCGACAGGATGGTTATGAAGGGTTTGTCCTGCTCAAAAACGAATGGAGTATTCATTCCGGCTGCCAGAACTGCCCCTCCGCCTGTGGAGTAGAAAATTCTGCCGATGAACAAATCGCCCCACTGTTTTCTTAAAACCGCATCGACCTGTTCCATTATTTGAGGTGGATAAAAAACGATGGTCGGCTGGCCCGAGAATTTCTTTTCCTCACTTAATACCTGACTTGCTGAAACCGATTCATATGGAATATTCTTACGAAATTCTTCCACGGCGTAAGGACGGATATCTTTTTGGAGTGGGTCTGTGTAGAGCTCAACGAATGACTCTCCTTTCGAGTCCAATATTGCCCAGGAAACCACCTGGTCTGGCTGTGCGTGGTAAAGGGCCGGTACGCGCCCAAAAAAATCATAGATACCGCTGGCGGCTATGACCACTGTAAATAATAGAAGAGAAATTATTCCCATTTTTTTTCGCGGGAATAACATGGCCGCGATTGCGCTTGCCGCCGCATTTAAGCCGATGCCGGTCAGAAGAGCGAGCGCAGGAATGATCGTGATCATATGTGTGTGCCGCGGAGGGACAGTGTTCAGTGCGCTTAATCCAAAGACGTTGGCAAAGAACCAGAGGATGATCAGGAGGCTGCGGGGCTGTTTGAATGTTTTTAATGTCAGCGCAAATCCCAACAGGTAAAAAATAACCCCGCTCGTGCCGGCAAGCGGAAAGGCTATGTAATGTTCGGAGATCAGCCCCTGTCGTTGGAAGACGATCATGGTACGGAGAAAACCGCGCAATATCAGATTGAGGTAAATTTTCGGGTTGTAAAATAATTCATTGTCATTGATGGTGAAGGACGGTGCAACTGAGAATAGTTCCTCTTTTGAGTAAAACTGTAAACCATTGAATGAATTGAAGAACGCGCTTTCCCACATTTTGTAACTCATGGCTTGCGGGTCTGCGATGGAGCCATGTGCGATGTACGGGGCTGCGACCAGCCCAAAGCCAATTCCCAGGACGGCTGTGGAAAGTAGAAATTCCTTGAATGTGATTTTTTTTCCAAACCAGAGCAGCCCAATAAATGCAAGCGAAATGACGATACTAAAACGCGCCGCGAAGTATGTATAAAATCCCAGACCTGCCGCGGCGCCTGCCAGGAAAAGATAAAAACTGCTTTTGCGGTTTATGCCGATATATAACCAATAAAGCGTTAAGGTCATAAAGAACACGGCTTGGATGTTGTTATATCCGAGCCGAGAAAAGCCAATGAAATATGGACTGCTCGCCAATGCGATGGCAGAGACCACGGCAACCTTGCGCCCGTATCCTTCCCGGGTTAGCAGGTACAAAGGTGGAAGGGTGGCAATTCCCATTATTACCGAACTAAAGCGCCAGCCCCAAAGATCGATACCGAAAAGCCGCATGAACCAACTTTGCAGGATCGAGCTAAACACTGGAAATGAATATACTCCCGAGGCGAATATGGAGGGTTTGAAATTGCCTTGAGCGATGTCACGCGCAATTGTCCAGAAATTACCCTCATCGCCCATTAGTTGATCTGGCAGTCCCTGTAGGCGATACACTCCCACTAGGATGGCCGCGATCATCAATCCGATCATCCACAACCAGTCGATTCGTTCAAGGTGTGGTGATAGATCCACTTGCCGATCAACATCCCAGGCTGCTATTGCAAAGGTGAAAATTATTAAACTGAGGATCCAAACAGGAGCTTGCAACACCAGGAAATTTTCTGACCTGATAACCACGATCAGGAATATGAACAGCCCGCTTGCGATCAGCAGCCAGCGCCAGTGTGGAAATATCCTGCGTACGTCAATTGCGAAGTTGTTGAAAAACTCGCGGGGCTTGGGCAGGAGGGGAACACCTTGTAATCCCATTGAAAGTAATATCCCGCCAAATAAAAATAAAGGGAGTGCATTTAGTATATTATCGACCCCTGGATCTCCAAGAAATAAAATTTCGTTAAGCCAAATCCCCGCTTTGGTTGGCTGGGATTCCGGAATGGTTTGTTTGTTGATTTGCCACTGTCCAATGACAATCAGGGTCACTCCTAAAAAAGCGAGTACCCACCGAGATCTCAGCCAGTTTAGATCGATCCGCCCGGAATGAGAAAATATCCATTGGGCAAGCTTACTTTTGCCGAATTCTTTCCTTTTTCTTCTCATCCACTTTATTAATTGCCAATCCATGTACAAGGCAATGACAGCGGCCATGCCAATCAAAAGAATTTGATTGAAAGACATCGGGATCGTCCTAGCGAAGACTGGTTTCCATGCGTGAGATCACAAGCCGCTGTATCTCGCTTGTGCCTTCATAGATTTCAGTTATTTTTGCGTCGCGGAAATACCGTTCCACGGGAAGTTCCTTGCTGTAGCCCATGCCACCGTGGATTTGCACTGATTGATGTGTAACGAACATGGCGGTTTCAGAGGCGAACAATTTTGCCATGGATGCTTCGAGTGAGTATCGTCCGCCGTTTTCTTTGGATTTTTCTTTTGCGATCGCGGCGTTGTAGATCAACAATCGGGATGCTTCGATGCGGGTCTTCATATCTGCGATCTTGAAGCCTGTCCCTTGGAACGCTCCGATCGGCTGACCAAATGCCTCACGCTGCCCCGCGTACTGTCGTGCTGCTTCGTAGGCGGCTTCTGCAATTCCTAGGGCTTGAGTCGCGATGCCTATGCGGCCTGCGTCTAAAACTGTCATGGCGATCTTGAAGCCATCGCCCTCGTCTCCGAGTCTATTCTCGGCTGGGACGCGGCAGTCTTCAAAGATAATCTCACTGGTGGCAGAAGCGCGGATGCCTAACTTGGGTTCCTTCTTGCCGCGTACGATTCCTTTTGTTTTTCCATCCACGAGAAAGGCGCTGACACCTTTTTGTTTTTTCTCAGGATCGGTCATCATAAAGACAACGAAGTAATCCGCTACGGGTCCGCTAGTGACCCAGGATTTGCGGCCATTCAAAATATAAAAATCTCCGTCGTGTGTTGCGCGGCTTTTCATGGTGCCCGCGTCTGATCCGCTTTTTGGGGTTCTGTCAGGGAATACGCGCCGATGGCTTCACCGGATGAGATGGGTGTGATGAATTTTTTCTTTTGCGCTTCGGTTCCAAATTTCAAAATGCCGTGACAATACAGCGAATTATTGACAGACATGATGACGCCGTGAGCCGCATCCACTTTGCATATTTCCTCAAGCGCCAGGACATAAGAGAGAGAGTCCATGCCGGCGCCGCCATATTCTTCGGGGATTTCGATGCCCATAAAGCCGAGTGCCCCCATTTTTTTGATGGTGTTATATGGGAATTCTCCGCTTTCATCGAATTCTGCCGCGATCGGGGCGATCTCTTTTTGGGCAAAATCACAGGCTGCATCACGCAGCATTTTATGTTCAGGGGTGAGTGGGTAGATCGGTAAGTCTGTCATGCGCTGTCTCTCCGCTGAATGATTTTTACAGGATTATACCGCTGATAAGTTTACTGTATTTTGTAGATAGATCCACTTTAGCGGGATTGGAAACAGCAGATAAAGCGCTAATCCTGACTTTGAGTTTACTATTCCCGCATGTTCCGTTGTGGATCATCTTTTTGTATTCGTTTACCACCGATGAAGACACATATACTTTTCCACTCCCGGGCTTCACTACCAAATGGTTTGGCGAAGCATTAAAACGCGCCGACCTTTGGGAGGCTCTCACTCTTTCCTTGAAGGTTGCCACGCTCTCGACCATCGCAGCGCTGATTTTTGGCACCCTCGCTGCCACTGCCGTCTATCGAAGTGATTTTTTCCGGCGTGACGCGGTTTCCTTCCTGCTTGTCCTTCCCATAGCGCTTCCGGGCATTGTGACCGGCATCGCGCTTCGTTCAGCGATCAGTTCATTGTCCATTCCATTTTCGTTCTGGACGATCGTGATCGGCCAGGCTACTTTTTGTGTGGTCGTTGTTTATAACAATGTATTGGCGCGTTTTCGGCGTATGTCTGGTTCGCAAATCGAAGCCTCGATGAACCTTGGCGCGAATTCATTTCAAACTTTCCGGCATGTCGATTTACCGAATATTGGCACGGCTTTGCTTGCGGGCGGCATGCTGGCTTTCGCGCTTTCCTTCGACGAAGTCATCGTCACTACTTTTACGGCTGGGCAGCAGTCCACACTGCCGATCTGGATCTTCAGGCAGCTCGTTCGTCCGCGTGACCGCCCTGTGACGATTGTGGTTGCGACCATCGTGATTCTCATTTTACCTTCCTGCCGATATTCTTCGCACAAAAGATCTCTGCAGAATCATCCGATACCGAAGGCGGATCGAAATAATTTATTAAGACAAACACCAGCGGCATGTATAAACTTG
This sequence comes from Candidatus Villigracilis saccharophilus, assembly GCF_016711665.1. NCBI lineage: Bacteria > Bacillati > Chloroflexota > Anaerolineae > Anaerolineales > Candidatus Villigracilaceae > Candidatus Villigracilis > Candidatus Villigracilis saccharophilus. The sequence goes on along the minus strand of NZ_JADJSO010000049.1, from coordinate 39,233 downwards.
CCGCTGGTGTTTATTTCTCTTGTATAATCCCGCCATGATCAATTTCTCCTACTCTTATCTTAATCCCAAATGTGAAGCGCGCGTGCACCCCGAAGGCGGATGCGGAGTCTTTGCAGATGCTGCCATCTCAAAAGGCGAACTTATCTCTCTTTGGGGCGGATGTATCGTTCAAAAAAATGACCTCGATCCCTCCATGCCGCGCTTCACCCAGCGTGTGATTCAAGTGGATGAAGATCTGTACCTGCTGACCGCCGAGGAGAAGGAACCAAACGACTGCTTCAATCATTCCTGCGAGCCCAATCTCGGATTCTTTGGGCAGATTGGTCTGGTTGCCTTGCGGGATATTAATGCAGGCGAGGAAATGATGTTCGACTACGCCATGTCTGATGGCGGTCCTTATGATGAGTTCGTGTGTTATTGCGGTTCCTCCAGTTGCCGCGGAACGGTCACGGGCAACGATTGGAAACTTCCTGACTTGTGGAAAAAATATGCGGGATATTTCTCGCCGTATCTTGCGCGGCGCATCATGAATTTGCGTGAAATCCAAGACAAATGAAATTGTCTTTCCCTGTTCGCATCTTCCTAATTGCGCTTGTACTTAGGTTAATTCCGGTTTTACTAACACGTTCGCTTGGCATCGGCCTCGATGATATGTTCCAGTACGATATGCTGGCGCGCAGCCTTGCTTCCGGCCGGGGATTCCGCTGGTACGCACAGGCGGATTTGAAACAGCTTGAGCCATATGTTGATTTTGATCTTGCCACGGCGAAAGGCTACGATCCAAAATACGGGCTATACACTTCCTTCCGCGCGCCGCTTTACCCTGCTTTTCTTGCAATCGTATATTATTTTAGCGGGGCGGGTGCCTCTCGATTTTTTGCTGCTCGTTTGGCGCAGATCATTTTTCTTGGTGCGCCGCTTGCGCCTTTGACATATCTTGTTTCAAAACGCCTTGCTGCATCCTCTTTTTTGATGAAACAAAACTGGAAAGGTCGGCAAAAACATCCGCGTGGGTGGTTGCCTGTTATCCCATGCTTCTTGTTTATCCATTGGGACTTGGCACAGAAAATCCTTTCTTTGTTTTGCTTCTTGTTTCCTACCTTTTTCTTCTTAAATCCATCGAACAGCCGACGAAATTTAATTTTTTTCTTTCCGCTGTTTTTTTAGCATTAACTGCCTTAACCCGCTCCGTGATTCTGCCGTTTGCGGGTCTGGCTGTTTTATATATGATTTATCTACACCGAAAAAAAGCCATTCTGGCCGGGATTGCTTTTATTTTGATTCTCTCTCCCTGGGTGATTCGTAATTCGTTATTACATAAGAGATTGACAGGCATTGAAACCTCGATGGGATACAACCTGTATCTTGGATATTACCCGCAGGGGAACGGGTCGTTCATTTTCGGCCCGTCACTGGATCTGCTCGCGATCATGGACGATGCCGAACGCGATGAAGTCGGGACACAAAAAGCGTTCGGATTTATCAAAGCGCAGCCCGCGCGGATCGTTCCACTTGCAATTAATCGTCTGGGCTTTTTCTTTGGCTTGGAGAAGCGTGTTTTAATGTATTTTTATTCAAATGATTTGCTTGGGTATATTCCAGCCCGCATATTGTTTGTGGTCGCCTTCGCCCTGCTCTTGCCGTTTGTGATCATTTCGATCTCTGCATTGTTTGGTTTTTCGCTGCTAAAATGGAATCCACAAACCAAACTTCTTGGTTTATTGTTTTTCGCATATCTTCTGCCCCATGTTTTCATCCTGTCCGAAGATAGATTTCATCTGGCGTTGATCCCTTATTTTTCGATTCTTGCCGCACTATTGTGGACGGGCGGTTTTGGAGGGATATCTGCCTGCTGGAATGGCTCTTTGACTGGCAGGGTGTTCGTCGCTTTGGCGGTTGTCGGCGCGATATTTCTTTTTCTAAATTGGGGATTTGAGTTATCCCGCGATGCGGATAAAATTGCCCAATTATTTGGACCGAATGGAAATAACTCCCATTTTTCATATTGAGAGAATTGATGAAATACTTGCTTGGCGAAAGACTGAATTTTGATTGGAAGATCGTCGCAGTTACGATTATCAGTACGCTGTTGTTAATGGTGGATCATTATCACAAGCTCACCGCTTTTAAATATTGGGATCGCGTATTCTTATATTTGATCGTTCCACTTTTGATCGTAGTCTTATTATTTCGTGAAAAACCAGACGAATATGGTTTTTCACTTGGTGATTGGAAATTGGGCATACTCTACACTGTAATAGGCATTCTCTTTATGGCCCCTGTCATTTATTATCTGGGCAGCGGAGATGTCTCCATGCAGAAATACTACGAGCCGTATTTACGCGGTCTGCCTTGGACGACTTTTCTCGATCTGGTCGGCTGGGAATTCTTTTTTCGCGGCTGGATTCTTTTTGCATATGCGCGTAAATTTGGGCACGACGCTTTGTGGTTGCAGGCTGTCCCATTTGCATTAGCGCATATCGGGAAACCAGAGATCGAAACCCTGTCAACCATCTTTGGCGGTTTTGCTTTCGGTTGGGTGGCGTGGCGGACAAAGTCATTTGTCTGGCCGTTACTGATACACTGGTTTATTGCCACATTCATAATTATTGTTGCCGCCGGTGTCATATGATAAATTACATACTTCGTCCCGCCCTGGAAACGGAAGCGGCTCAAATAAAGAAATTAATTAACTTGGTCGGGATCAACCCCACAGGACTGGATTGGAAGCGTTTCATTGTCGCGGTCAATGATGACAGGCGGGTGATCGGCTGCGGGCAGATCAAGCCGCATGGGGCAGACATTCGCGAACTTGCATCCATTGCTGTTGATCCTGCATATCAAGGCAACGGCATTGCGCGGGCGGTGATGGATCAATTGCTTTCCACCATCCCTCGACCGGTGTATCTAATGTGCGTTTCAACAATGGAAGGTCTTTATATTAAATTCGGCTTCAAGGCGATCCCTTATGAAGCCATGCCGCGTTACTTTCAGCGTATTTCTAATGTTTTCCGCATTGCGGACGTCATACGTCACAGCGGGGAAGAGTTGCTCGTTATGAAAATGGAGTAGAATCATATATATGAAAAACGCACTCTATATCTTACTTGGTGTTATGGCGGGTTTTGTGCTGGCGGGTGTGCTGGTATTTGTTTCGCGCGCGCCTTCGGGCAGTCCGATCACGCTTCAGCCTGCGCCCACGGATGCTCCGATAGCGATCCATGTGATCGGCGCTGTGCCGCGCCCGGGATTATATGAATTCCCTGAAGGCGTACGCGTGCAGGACGCGATCGATGCGGCGGGCGGCTTGCTTGCTGAAGCGAATGTGGATGCTCTCAATCTGGCGGCGTTATTGGAAGATGGTCAACAGTTGAATATTCCTTATAAGGCTGGCAGCGAGCCTGTTGTTGACCCATTTGCGCTTGACCTGCCTTCCTCGGCTACTGCTACACCGTTGGCAAATCCAGATATAGAACTTATTGATATCAATACAGCCACGCTGGAAGAGCTTGATTCGCTTCCGGGCATTGGTCCCACCACCGCGCAGAAAATACTGGAGTATCGTGCTCCTGACGCGAACGGTCCATTTGCGACCATTGAAGATATCATGAATGTATCCGGTATCGGACCTTCCACATTTGAAGATATAAAAGATCTGATCACTGTAAACTAATGTCTTTTGATCACTTCGGCGCCATCGCTCATTTGTACGCGCGTGTGACCTATTCGAAAACGGATATCATGCGTGAAATCGCGTCCCTTCCTGTGAAGGGACGTTTACTTGATGTTGGCGGCGGCACGGGCAGGGTTTCATCTGCCATACGTGCGCTGGTGGATGAAGCGATCGTTGCCGATGTTTCATTTGGAATGTTAATGCAGGCGCCTCGTTCCACGCTCAAGCCTGTCTGCGGTGGTTCTGAATCATTACCCTTCGCGGATAATTCTTTCGAACGCGTTATCATGGTGGATGCATTGCACCATGTCGTCAACCATGCAGAAAGTGCCAGCGAAATGTTTCGCGTGCTTAAGCCCGGCGGTCTGCTCGTGATCGAGGAACCGGATATACGGTCTTTTGGCGTAAAATTGATCGCACTTGCCGAAAAATTACTCCTGATGCGCAGTCACTTCCTTGCGCCGCATGAGATCATGAAATTGTTCTCGAGCTTTACGAGCGGGGAAAAGCATATACGCGCGCAAGACGGAACTGCCTGGGTAGTTGTTCGGAAAAAATAATTACATCTCCTGCGGTAAAATACCTCCCAACCAAAGGAGAGAAACAGTGACAGATTTATTGGAATCTAGAGAAAAACGAGTTTTTAATAATGTGCTTGGCGCGATGGGGAATACTCCGCTCGTGAAGTTGGAACGTATCGGGCGTGATCTGCCCGTTCCATTGTATGCAAAACTGGAATTCATGAATCCCGGCGGATCGGTCAAAGACCGTGTTGGCGCCTATATTATTGAGCAAGCTGAAAAACGCGGGGAAATTAAACCCGGTGGCACGATCGTAGAAGCTACATCAGGCAATACGGGTGTCGGTCTCGCCATCGCGGCGGCGTTGAAGGGTTACAAGACGATCTTCGTTATGCCCGATAAGATGAGCAATGAAAAGATTTTATTGTTGCGCGCTTATGGAGCGAAAGTTGTAATTACACCAACTGCGGTGGGACCTGAGGATCCGCGCTCCTATTATGAAGTAGCCAAAAAATTCGCCCGTGAAACCCCCAATGCCATCTTGGCGAATCAATACCACAACCCTGATAATCCAAAAACGCATGAGATCAGCACCGGCCCCGAACTTTGGGAACAGACTGATGGAAAATTGACTGATGTCATCATCGGCATTGGCACGGGCGGAACGATCAGCGGGGTTGGGCGTTATCTCAAGTCGAAGAATCCAAACATCCAAATTGTCGGCGTGGATATCGAAGGTTCGATCCTGACCGAGATCTGGCAGAATAAAGGCAAAATTCCTGCAGGCGCGTATCCCAAGACCTATAAAGTGGAAGGCATTGGCGAGGACTTTTTACCATCCGCGATGGATATCACCGTGGTGGATGCGATCGAACGGGCGGGCGACCGCGAGTCATTTTTGTGGGCGCGTCAGTTGGTGCGTCAGGAGGGAATTTTCGCAGGTGGATCATCTGGTTCCGCGATCGCCGGCGCGATCAAGTATTGCCGTAAACTACCTGCCGGCCGAATCCCCGTGGTGATCCTGCCTGATTCGGGTTCGCGCTATCTCTCGAAATTCTATGATGATAAATGGATGCGCGAGTTCGGATTCCTCTCGATGGAGTTCGGCGAAACGGCTCTGGCTGACCTGTTGCTTGCCAAGCCAAACAAGATGCTTCAAACTGCCGCGCTTGGCGATTCGATCCGCAAAGTGGTCTCAGTGATGCACCAGAATGCAGTGTCGCAGATGCCGGTCCTCGGCGCGGATGGATCGCTGGCGGGTCTCATCGAAGAAGTGGACTTGCTTAATCACATGCTCGAAGAGCATGACCACAGCAATGATGAAAAAATAGATGCGCTTGTTCAGAACGCGGGAGCGGTATTCCCGCCTGAGACTCCGCTCGAAGATGCCATGCCGTCATTGACGTCAGGATATGCCTTGATCGTAGTCGAACACGGCCGACCGATCGGCATATTGACCAAGATAGATGTGCTGGATTACGTTGCTGGTAAAATATAAGTTACGTTAATTTTGGAGGCGCGTATGAACTTCTCTATCCGGGGTATGGAAACCATGGAACAAACCGTTGGAAATCGTTTATTCCAATTAATAATTGAAATAAACGATCGTATCATTGCCCTTCGAGCTGATGCAGACGATAAAAAAATTTCTTCCAGGGAAAAAGTAAAAGGCGAAAAAAAAGAGAAGGCTGCTCCAAAGAAACCATCTACGCCGAAGACCGTCAAGCCTAAAGAGTCGAAACCAATAAAACCGAAAACAAATAATTCTAAACCTGTAACTCCCAAATCGAAGAAATTGGAAGATAAATCAATTTCTGCATCAGAGATTGTTGGGCCGGCCACTTTTGAGGGAGGACGGAAAATTGAGGATGGATCTGAGATTGAAGAACCGCTGATCGGATCTGCAGTTACATCCTTTGAGCCGGACCTTAAGACAGTTGAAAAGAAATCAGATATTCGACCTGAACCTGAAAAGGAAAATGAAGCCTCCCGGCAGGATGTGCCATTTATTGTTCCTCAGGATATAAACAGGAAAGAGAACCAGACAAGGGTGGAGAAGCCGGTTGTGCGGTCCTTGAAATATTCCCCAGATTCTTTTTCGGTCTCAAGCCGAAGGAAGAATAACCTGCGTTTGTTGAGATTTGGCGGCGGTGTTCTGGTCGTTTTGATTATATTGGGATTTGGTTTGAATTTTCTGATGAAGAACAAACCCGCCACAGCAGTTCCTGCATCTGTGACAAGTGAGGCGCCGGCCAACGTTATGTCAACTTCAACAAGCGCACCTATTGCTGCCATAGCCACAGCATTGCCTCAATCAACAGCAACAAATGCCCCAACTGAAACCCCGCTTGTTACACCAACACTTGGAGTAAGTTCCACGTTGACAGGCAATGACGGCGCGATCTTGGTCTATGTCCCTGAAGGTGAATTTACGATGGGAGCTGACGTGACACCCGACGAGCAACCTGTCCATCAGGTGGCTTTGGATGCTTATTGGATCGATCAGACTGAAGTGACGAATGCCATGTATGAAAAATGTGTGGACGCGAAAAAGTGCCGGCCGCCTGTGTCTGTCACATCGAATACGCGCGAATTATATTTTTACCATCCCGATTTTGGAAATTTTCCCGTTATTTTTGTTTCGTGGAGCGATGCAAACAGCTATTGCTCATGGGCGGGACGCAGGCTACCAACGGAAGCGGAGTGGGAAAAGGCCGCTCGCGGAACTGAAGGAAACGTATACCCGTGGGGAAACGATGAGCCCAATGCCAGTCTCCTGAACGTGGATTTTCCAGATACGACAGAGGTGGGCAGATATCCGGATGGTGCCAGTGTATATGGCGCGCTTGATATGGCTGGCAATGTTTGGGAATGGGTGGCTGATTGGTATGGTGAATCATATTATAAGGATTCGCCCGCCTCGAATCCCCTCGGACCGGATAGTCCGCTGGACCCCAACTTTGGACAGCTTCGGGTACTGCGCGGCGGTTCGTCATGGTATAACCTTGATGGCAGTGTCCGTTCTGCAGATCGCGAACAAAATGGAGTAAGGTTTTTTAGCGCATTGATCGGTTTTCGCTGCGCGCAAGGTGCATCCCAGTAGCGTAAAATTTATAAAAAATAGTGCTCATCAAATCCCTGAAGATATTCGAAAGATCTTCAGGGATTTGATAACTATATGCTTGGGGGGGCTGCAAAAGCCTTTACAGAATCTTTAAATTCCCGTGGAATTTGCATGATAAACTTTCTGGACTGCTTTGCAATAAAAATAACTGGGCGAGGGTGTCATGAAAAAATATTTGATTCTTTTTACGATGTTTCTGGTAACAGGCTGTGGGGCGGGTAGATCACAAGCACAGCCACCGGCTATGATGGGTGGCGGGGATTCTGGCATGATGGCACGTCATCATGCACAGGTTCCAGAGCAATACGCGGGACTGACCTCTCCCGATGTAACTGATGATGCTCTTCTGCGCGGCGCGGAGATCTACAAAATAAACTGTCTTGCCTGTCACGGTGAAACCGCGGCGGGCGACGGTGTGGCGGGCGCAGCTTTGAATCCGCTTCCGTCCCCGATTGGGCATACTTCCCAAATGCTGTCGGATGCGCTTGTCTTTTACCGTATTAGCGAGGGTGGAGTTGAATTTCAAACAGCCATGCCCGCCTGGAAGGATGTTTTAACTGACGAGCAGATCTGGGATGTGATCGCTTATGTTCGGGAATTGGGAAAGGGCAATACTGCTCTTATCGATCAAATGCAGGCCGCGCAGCAGGACGAGATGCTGAACGAAGCATTGAAAAAAAGCGCGATCACAGAAGCGCAGGCGGATACTTTTCGGGTTGTGCACGTTGAATTGGAAGGCTATATCAAGTCGAACGTGTCACAAGGAACGATGGACGAACGAGAGGCGTCGGCTCTTATGGCTTTGGTTGACTCTGGGGTGGTGACGCAGGCTCAGGTGGATGAGTTCAAGATTGTTCATGCGATCCTTTCATCGGGCGGGTTCATGCCATAATTTTCAGCCCAGAATCCATCACAGGTTCAATTAGGGCATTGCGGTGAATCGTTTATGCCGCTCCTGTCAGTTCTTCTTTAACTGACAGGAGCGGCACTTCTTTTCTCGAGCGACGAAAATTGTTTTCTTTAAGAAAATTAGGGTGGAGTTGGTTTTATTTTGCGGTAAACTTGATTTGTATCAGTTTTACAATTAATAAAAACCAACTTCAGGAAAAAAATGAAAAAAATCTTGATCGTAGATGATGATGAGCAGATCACAAATCTGTTTGAAAAATTTCTTGTAGAGGAAGGCTACGAGGCGGCTGGATTGAATGACAGTTCGAAGGCTATTGAAGTGGCGAATTCTTTTGTCCCTGATCTTTTTTTACTGGATCTCATGATGCCTCAACCTGATGGTTTCAAGCTATGTCGGATGCTTCGCGCCACCCAAAAATTTTTACATACCCCGATCATCATCATCACCGCTTTGGGCGACACCGACAGTAAGGTGGTTGCCTTTGGCGCTGGCGCCAATGATTATCTGCAAAAACCCTTTCACATTACCGAGTTGTCAAAAAGAATAAAAACATTGATTTAGGAAAAAAAGCGGCGTTCTCTAATTGGAGAACGCCGCTTTTCATTACTGAGAAATTATTACTATTCGAGCGTTCGAATGAACGCGATGATCTGCCAGATCTGTTCTTCGGTCAAAACATCCTTCCAGGCGATCATGGCAGTGCCATCTTTGCCGAAGGATATCCGCCAGAACAAATAATCGTCACCGGCCATTGTCTGGAGCAGAGCCAGGTTTTTCGGAGCAGGAACAAGCGCGGTGCCCGCGGGACCATCGCCATGGCCTTGTCTCCCATGACAGGATTCACAATTATTTTTGAATACTGCCGCGCCTGCGACTGCGGCTTCCTCGCCAAATGGATTGGTCTGACCTGCAAAGTCAGATGGGACAGGTGTCAGCGTGCCGATTACATCCGCATTCGCGTTCGAACTGGTGGTGGCGCATCCCCATAGTATTGCCCCGCTCAAGACCAAGATTACAAACAACAAATAATTCTTTTTCATGGTTATTTGGACTTGGGTCTACCTTTGCCCGCTTGGGAAATTTCTTTCGATTCCTGCGTAACCTCGGCTTGATCCTGTTTTGTGTTGCTGCTCAGCCACCCGACGGTGATGATCAGAAAAAAGAACGCGATGCCGATGTACAGCAATAACGACAAACTTGTATCAGGACCTGCCCCGCCTTCAGACAACAAACTTAATGCCAGCATGTTTTCCTCCGATATGATATGGATACGCCACTTATACGTGAAAAGATAACACGTGTCAAATGAAAAAATGATTGCGGTAAAATTCATCCCAGCCTATTGAGGAGAAAATATATGACACTTAAAGCCTGGCACAAGATACTTATATTTCTATTTGCAATTGTTGTTTTCTTACGCCTCACATCAAACCCCGCACCTGAAAGAGCTTATTACTCGGATGATATGAATTATCCGCTTGTTATCGCTCATCAGGGCGGAGATGAGGTCTGGCCTGGTGACACGCTTTTTGCATATCAAAATGCTGCGGCGTTAGGCGTGGATGTACTTGAGATGGATATCCATATTTCCCGGGATGGCGTACTCGTGCTCATGCACGATGAGAAAGTGGACCGCACCACAGACGGCGCAGGCGAGATCGAATCCATGACGCTTGCAGAACTTAAGCAGCTTGACGCAGGCTATGACTGGTCGCTGGATGAAGGCAAGACCTTCCCATTCCGTGGGCAGGGTATCACCGTGACCACTTTGGAGGAAGTTTTCCAGGCTTTCCCTGAAAAGCACATGACCATTGAGATCAAAAAATCCAACGCCTCGATGGTTAGACCATTCTGTGAGCTTATCCGAAAATACGAAATGCAGGATAAAGTTCTGGTCGCGTCGTTCTATGATGACAAGATAAAGGAGTTTCGCACGGAATGTCCCGAAGTGGCTACTTCAAGCGCAAAACAGGAAACCACGTTATTTGTTCTGTTGAGCAAGGCTTTTCTTTCAGGATTTTATTCACCCAAATTTCTCTCCCTTCAAGTCCCCGAAGAATCTGGTGGAATTACTGTTATGACAGAAGCGTTTGTCAGGGCAGCCCATACACGCGGACTTGCGGTTGAGGTGTGGACGATCAATGACAAGGAAACCATGCAAAAATTGATCAGCTGGGGTGTGGACGGTATCATGACTGATAGGCCAGATATATTGATGGAGTTGGTGGGAAGATAGCAAAACAAAAAATGGACTGGTTTTGGCCAGTCCATTTTTTGTTACTCCATCCAGGTCGTGCGGTCTTCAAAAGAAGGTCTTGCTGCCGATTCTGTGACGATCTCTGGGTATCCTATATATATGAACCCGGAAATCGTTTGATCTTCTGCCAGGCCAAAGAATTCCTTCACCTTTGCATCGCGCGCCCATTCGCCAGTTCGCCAGATCGCGCCGAGTCCCAGAGCGTGTGCGGCCAATAAAATATTTTGGCAGGCGGCGGAAACTGCGGCAATATTTTCCTCCCCGATCACTTTCTTTTCCACTGGTTTGTCCACGCCAACGGTGATAATGACTGGGGCGCGGAGCGGCAATGCGCGGATATTGTCTAATGCTTCTTTCGGCGCATCAGGCATACGGTCAAGTTGTGAAGCGGCCATCACATCCCCAAGTTTGTTGCGCGCACCCCCGCTCAAAACAAAAAAACGCCACGGTCTGACCCTGTAATGATTCGGCGCATGATTGCCGGCGTCTAATATTTTTTCGAGCATGTCCCGCGGCACGGCATCTGTCTTGAGATTTTTCGCTGAATATCTTGTCTTAATCGTTTCAAATAGTTCCATGGTTCCTCCGCCACTTGGACGCTTGCGGGTAAAATTGTCTTACCATGAAAATATTTTACTCCGAGACACATCGAAAACATGATCCGCCATTTGAGGTTTTTGACGGGGGAAGCGCGTGCCTTATCTCGAAAACCCGGACCGAATGGATAGGATATTAACCGCCTTGAATAAAACGGATTGGGCTGAATTTGTGGAGCCTGATGATTTTGGACTCGCCCCGATTTTCGAGGTGCATGATAAAGATTACATCAATTTCCTCGCATCCTGCTGGACCGAGTGGTTGGATTCTGACCCCGAAGTTGCGGCTTCGCCCGGGCAGAATGCATTCCTGCCTGCAACATTTGCTTTGCGCAGGCTGACGCGTGTTCCAAGAACTTTGCTTGGTAAAGCAGGTTACTACATGATGGACTTATCTGCCTGCATTGTTGAACATACCTATACTGCCGCATTGACTTCAGCCAATTGTGCTCTTGGGGCTGTTGAATTTGTTTCCCGCTCAGCTTCATCATCCATTCCCCCAAATTCATCATTCGCATTATGCCGTCCACCCGGACACCACGCGGGCAAAGACTACGCCGGCGGATATTGCTTCATCAACAATGCCTCCGTTGCCGCAAACTGGCTTTCATCTAAAGGGAAGGTTGCCTTGCTTGACATTGACTATCATGCCGGCAATGGAACACAGGATATATTTTACGAACGCAAGGATGTCTTGACCATTTCCATTCACGGCGATCCTGATTATGAATATCCACACTACATCGGTTACGCGGACGAATCAGGTGCGGGTGAGGGCCTTGGCTATCATCGAAATTTTCCGCTTCCTGCTGGTACTGATGATGCCACATACTTGGCCGCATTGGACGAATCGCTTGACATGATACAAAATTATGAACCGAATTATCTAGTCTTGTCCACTGGGATGGACACCTTCGAAAATGATCCGCTTGGGAAATTCAAGGTGACTCGCGGCGGGTTTGCTGAAATTGGTAAGCGGATCTCCAGTCTTCAACTTCCGTCTGCGATTGTGATGGAAGGCGGCTACGCCAATGCTGCTTTGGGTGAAAATTTAGCCGCCTTGCTGGATAACTTCAAATGAAAAAAAAGGTAATCGGTTTACTGGTCATTCTATTCCTTCTCAGTGCTTGTGGATTGACGCCTGCAGAGCAAGCGATTTTAACGTCTACTTCCATCACTCCCACATCCGCCGCATGGACAAAGACCCCTGTGGCACCGCCAACATCCACACAAATACCATCACCCACTTTTACATTAACACCGACGGTCACATTCACTCCAACTATCACCGCTGCGCCGACATTTGCCTTTCCGTCTGTGACTGTCAATAAACAGGCGCATTGCCGCTACGGTCCTGCTGTTGCGTATCTTCACGCTGCTGACCTGGCTGTCGGAGATGCTGGCACAGTCCGCGAAAGGGCGGTCTACAGTAACTGGCTGCGCATCAAATTTGACAAACTCGAATATCAATGCTGGGTTGCTCCGTCAGTTGTGGATCTGGTGGGGGATATTAGCAACATTATCAAAACTGTTCCCAACCTGCAAACCATAGGCAGTAATCAATACGGACCGCCGCATAACGTTACTGCTGTTCGCAACGGCGATCAGGTCACTATTAATTGGGAACAAATGGTTATGTCTGTGGATAAGGATCGCGGCTATTTTGTTGAAGCATTTGTCTGTCAAAATGGATTCCTGTTGTGGTGGACCTTCTCTTACCCCGATCAATACAGTACAAGCTACACCGTTAAGGATGAATCTGGCTGTTCTGCACCTTCGTATGGTCAGCTATACACAGTGGAAAAACACGGATATTCACAACCGTTTGATATTCCCTGGCCTGCGCCTTAATTGATAGATAAAGACAGCGGATGCAAATTGCATCCGCTGTCTTTATCTTCTGATTATTCCAGATTTTTTCAATGCGCTTTCGAGCGCGTCAATGGTTGCCGGTTTGATCAACATTGCCTGTGCACCGCCTTTTAGGACTTGCTGGCGGGTCTCAGGTTGATCATCGGCTGTGATTACGATGACCGGTACTTTCATCAAGCGCGGTTCACGGCGAATATAGGCAAGTACTTCAGTCCCGTCCACGCCGGGCATATTTATATCAAGGCAAACAAAACGTGGAATGATTTTTCCCAATGCATTTAGTGCTGCGCTTGACCCATAGGCAACCTGCGTTGGCAGGTCCAGCAGATTTAGCATTTGTTGCAGTGCGTCTGCTGTTTGACGGTTGTCGTCAATGATCAATCCTTCAGACATTTAATCCTCCAAAATAATCCTACCCATGACAGACACATCATACCCCATCAGTTGAGAAACAGCTCCGCGAAAACCTGGATCAGTTAAGAGTTCATAGAGAGGCGATAATAATTCGCTACGCGCGTGTTGTTTTGGTATGACCAAGTCGTAGCGCTCTTGAAACAACGGAATGAAATCTAGTTCAAGGGCCTGTGCGGCGGCGGCGATTCCAAGTCCACAATCGGCGCGCCCTGATGCGATCGCTGTGGCAACACCCAGATGTGTATATTCCTCCAGATTATAGCCGAGGATGGAATCAGGATTTATGCCTCTTAAGTTCAGATGATAATCAAGTAGGACGCGCGTGCCTGCTCCGCGCTGGCGGTTCACGAACTGGATCTCCCGCTTCGGACTCTGCCCGTTGCTGAGGAGGTCTTCCAGATTTTTTATGCCCTTTGGGTTTCCCTTCTTAACGATCAACCCCTGATCGCGTCCCACCAACGCGACCACCTTCACATTCATGTTCGGCATATATTGGCGGATGTATGAAATGTTATAGGAACCATCACTCGGGTCAAGCAAATGCGAGCCTGCCATATGCGCTTCTCCGCGGCGCAACGCAACCAGGCCGCCCTGAGAGCCGACATTGGCAGATGCCAGTCTGCGGTTGTGTCCCGCGAGGAATTGCGCAAGCAGGTCGAGGGTCATATCATGCGAACCGATGCAGAAGATCGTTTTTTCGATCTCTGTCCGGGTTCGATACATGCGGACTTTTACCAGTTCGCCCGCTTCCAATCCCTGCACACCGCTTGGGATCAACGCGAGTCCATCCGCCTGCACCAGCGAAGTAATGACTCCTGCTCCGCGGGACAATGGCGCTGCGAGAAGTTTATCCCCCATCTTGCCAACGGCCACGCGCACAAAATCATCATCTCCTGCGGGTGAAACGATCTTTCTTGTCAGCATTGCCGTCTCGGTGGGGAGCTCCATCGGCGGGCGCCCAAGCCATTTGGCAATGATCGCTTCGACGAAGATATCAATGGTCAGCGCGGCGGAAACTGGGTAACCAGGCACTCCGATGATGGGAATTATTTCGTTGCGAGGGGCGATCTTCCCCGAAGCAATTTCCTCTGCGCTTTCCAATGACACCCAGAATCACAGGGTGGCCTGGCCTGACAGCCACTCCATGAACCAAAAGAGTGCCAAGTTTTTCAACCACCTTTGACGAGAAATCTTCTGCGCCTGCGGAGGAGCCGGCGTTCAAGAGAACAAGGTCATGCGTTTGCGCGGCTTCCAAAACCGCATCACAGATCGAATCAAAATTATCTTTTGTGATCGGGTATCGGGTTGGTTCGCCGCCCATGTTCTTGATCTGTGCGGCGATCACGAGGGAGTTGTATTCGAGGATGTCGCCAGATTTTAGTTTGGACCCGATCGGGACCAGCTCCGTGCCAGTTGGCAGGATCGCAACTTTAGGCTTACGCGCGACGCGTATGGTTTGATGTCCAGAGGCGGCAATCGCACCCAGATCCGCCGGGCGCAGGGAATGTCCTGCGGGGAGAACAAGTTGAGTCGCTACAATATCTTCTCCCAACGGGCGCACATGGCTCCAGGGCGCGACCGCTGCCCGAATACGAATGGTTTTGGGACCGCGAATGTCTTTCGTGATCTGACCGTTCTCGTCGAGTGATTCCACATTCTCGATCGGGATGACCGCGTTCGCCCACTCTGGGAGCGGGTCGCCTGTATCAACATACTGCGCTTCGGAACCAATGAATAAACTGATGGGCGTGGACGGCATCGCGCCATTTGTCGAGATTGCACGCAACGCGAATCCGTCCATCGCGGAGGCGTGATAGTGCGGCGAGGAAATCTCCGCCCAGATCGGTTCGGCAGTAATTCGACCCAGGGCATTTTCATCGAGCGGGATAGATTCAACGCCAAGTACATGCCAAAGATCAGCCTCTTGCAAGGCTTCACGCAAACGGGATTGAGCTTGTGAAAGTGGAATATCGTGTAGGTAGACAGACATAAATTCCTAAAAGGCGGTTACATATTTGAAGGGGCTATGCAACCCCGTCCATTGCGGCACCGAGGCGTTTGATGATCTCATCCACTTCATCCTCCGTGATGGAAAGCGGGGGAGAGAAAGCTAATGTATTCCCAAGCGGACGGGAACGCAATCCATGTTCCTGTGCAGCTTTGAATATCTTCATGGCCATGGTAGGGTCGGCTATTTTGGTTTCCTTGTTGGAAACAATTTCCACGCCGCAGACTAGGCCAATTCCGCGCACATCGCCGACAAATGAGAATTCTGTCATCGTTTTCAGCCCATCAAGCAGGCGTTTGCCCAGTTCGCGCGCGCGTTTCGGGAATTCTTCATGCTCCATGATCTCGAGATTCTTCAATCCAACGGCGCATGCCATGGCATGACCAGAATAAGTGTAGCCGTGCATGTATGCTTCAGAATCTGCCGCGGTTTCCATCGTCTCGCGGATCTCATCAGAGATTTGAATTCCACCTAGTTGCGCGTATCCACTCGTGATGGCTTTTGCAAAAGAAAGGATATCGGGTTTGACGTTCCAATGCGTCAATGCAAACCATTCGCCGGTGCGCCCAAAGCCTGTGATCACTTCATCGGCAATAAAAAGGATCTCGTATTTGTCGCAGATCTGGCGGATAAGGGGGACGTAGTCCGCGGGGGAATGATCACTCCGCCCACGCCCATCACCGGTTCGGCGATGAACGCCGCCACCGTATCCTGACCTTCACGCAGGATCGCCTCTTCCAGTTCACGCGCGGCAGCCTGACCAACGGTCTCGCCAGCTTTTAGTTGACCTTCGTACCGATATGGATTTGGCGCTGGGATGTGGACAAACCCATCCATCGCAGGCCCGAACATGCCATGATATTTTTCAAGCCCGGTGGCAAATGTCGCAGCGAGGGTAATGCCGTGATAGGAACCTTTGCGTGCGATCACTTTATATTTACCCGGTTTGCCTTTTCGTTTCCAGTAATAGCGGGCGGTCTTGAAAGCAGAATCATTTGCCTCCGAACCGCCTGAAGTGAAGAAGGTTGTATTCAAGTCTTCGTAGGCGAACCCTGCTAGTTTATCGGCAAGTTTGATTGAAGGAAGGTTTGTCATCCCAGAAAAGTTGGATGTGAATGCCAGTTGCTTCATTTGGTCATATGCTGTTTTAGCTAGTTCCTCGCGACCATATCCGGCATTGACGTTCCACAGCCCCGCCATGCCATCCAGTATTTTTTGCCCATCCGTTGTATATAACCAGACGCCTTCGCCGCGTTCGATCACCAGCGGATTGGCATGTGACTTGGGGTGGTAAACAGGATGTAATTGCTTTTTATCCTTCTCGATCCAGACTGTTGTATCTTGTTTGGTCATGGTAATCTCCAATTTTTTTACCACAAAGGGTCACAAAGTACCATGAAGTTTTTTTTCAGGTTTTTCCTTTGTGCGCTCACCTGCACTGTACCAAACGCAGTGCGGTGCAAGTGTCGTTGCCTTTGTGGTTAAGAGTTTTTCTTATCCCAATACTTCCACATCATGCGGACCTGACTCCCTTAACCCAGCACCAGTCATCCGTACAAAAATCGCTTTTTGGGTGAACTCTTCCAGGTTGTGTGCGCCGCTATAGCTCATGCCAGATTGCAGGCCCCCGATCAATTGGGTCAGCACTTCGCGCACTTTTCCGCGATACGGAACGGCAGCTTCAACACCTTCGGCAACATACTCTTCGATCTCTTCTTGCGTCAGGTCATTACCTTCTTTGCGGTTTCGATCAATGGTCGCTTCACGGGATGCCATACCGCGCGAAGCCTTGTAGCGATGACCGCGGCGGGTCATGATCATGCCCGGACTCTCATCTGTCCCGGCCAGCATGGAGCCGATCATTACCGACTGTGCGCCTGCAGCGATCGCCTTTGCAACGTCTCCGGGCTGGCGAATGCCGCCATCTGCGATGATCGGAATTCCAGCGGATTCTGCGGCCTTGGCGCACTCGATCACAGCGGTAAGCTGTGGAACTCCCGAGCCTGCCACCACACGGGTGATGCAGATCGAGCCAGGACCGACACCGACTTTTACACAATCCGCCCCTGCGTCGATCAGGCTTTTTGTGCCGTCAGCTGTTGCCACATTCCCGCCAATGATCTGAGCATCGGGAAAGTGCTTTCTAATATTTCTGATCATATCGATTTCAAGATTTGAATCGCCGTGGGCGATATCCACTACGATGCAGTCTGCGCCTGCGGCTAGCGCAGCCTCCACGCGGCGCATCTCTTTGTCGCGGACGCCTACTGCCGCGCCGACGATCAATCGTCCGCGTGAATCTTTTGTAGCTTTCGGATATTGCGTGATCTTCATAATATCCTTCAGGGTAACCAATCCGGTCACACGGCCGTCTTTATCTACAAGAGGAAGTTTTTCGATGCGGTGGTCGTGCAATAATTTCTCGGCATCCTTCAGGGATATTTCCGGAGAACCTGTGATCACATTTTTCTGCATCAATTCGCTGACGGGTTTGTTTTCGTCGTTCTCAAATAATAGATCGCGGGTGGTCACGATCCCCACCAGTTTCCCGTCCGCGTCCACGATCAAAATTCCGCCCGAGCCAGTTTCGTCCACAAGTTTTTTGATGTCGCCGACTGTATGGGCCGTGGTCATCTTGATCGGGCTTTCAACAATAAAAGACTCCGCTTTTTTGACGCGGTGGATTTGCCTGGCTTGTTCATCAATGGAAAGAAAACGGTGGATGATCCCGATTCCGCCTTCGCGGGCCATCGCGATCGCCATTTCGCTTTCAGTGACCACATCCATGTTCGCGGAGACGATCGGGATTTGCAAAGAGATCTTCTTTGTCAATTTTGTTTGAGTGGAAAGCATGCGGCGCGAGTCTACAATGGAATATTGCGGTACAAGTAAAACGTCATCATAAGTCAAAGCGGTATCAGGTAATATTTTCATAATCACTCCTCTGAAATTGAACCGCCCGAATTATAATGCTTGATATTGATTCCATTGGATATGAGAGCGGATCATCCTTAACTGGCGGCTGGTCAACCCAAAGGTAACAGGATCAACTCCCGCTGAGGATCGGTCCGCTGACTTCGAGCGGAAAAATGCTAGAGAGTTGGAATTCAAACAAGGAGATATCATGACAGTTACGGCAGTGATCGGTTCACAATGGGGCGACGAGGGCAAGGGTAAGGCTGTGGATTTTCTTGCGGAGCGCATGGATTATGTGGCGCGTTTCAATGGCGGGAATAACGCCGGGCATACCGTCATCAATGATTTTGGAACGTTCAAAATTCATTTGGTGCCTTCGGGGATCTTTGCGCAAAATACAACTGGCTTGATCGGCGGCGGTGTGGTCATTGACCCGCAGGTACTGATCGATGAGATCGAGATGCTCAACAAGGCTGGCGTGGCGGTAGATGGCAGGTTGTGGGTTTCCCCGCGTTCGCACTTGATCATGCCGTATCATAAGATTTTGGACGGGCTGTACGAAGAAGCCAAAGGCGCGGGCGCCACGGGAACAACCCGCCGCGGCATTGGGCCTGTCTTTGCGGACAAGGTCAGCTATAACGGAATCCGCTGGACGGATTTTACAAGCGATATGTTCGAGCAGAGATTGCAGGTGCAATTAACCTTGAAGAATAAGATCATCGTTGCCTTGGGCGGAGAAGCCTTGAAGTTTGAAGATGTTCGTGATACCTATCGTGGATATTATTTGAAACTAAAGCCTTATATTCGTGAATTATTTTCATTGGTTCAGGATGGATTGAAGACAGAAAAGAACTTCCTGCTTGAACAAGCCATGGGCACTTTTTTGGATACAGATTGGGGAACTTATCCTTTCGTAACTGCTTCAACAACCATTCCGGCCGCCGCCTCTGCCGGGCTTGGGATCCCGCCGAAGCACATCACAAATGTTATCGGGGTAACTAAGGCGTACACAACACGAGTCGGTGGTGGTCCGCTGCCGACCGAAATCCATGATGTTGAAAGCGAAGTGTATAAAAAATTTGGCGAAGTTGCCGCCACCACAGGGCGTATTCGCAGAGTTGGCTGGCTGGATCTGGAAATTGTCCGCACTGCAGTGGATCTAAGCGGCGTGACCGAGTTGTGCCTGACCAAGCTGGATGTGCTCAGCGGTTTGGATGAAATTCAAGTTTGCGTCGGATATCAATTGAACGGCAAAGATATCCGCTACGCAGATGTGGATGCTTATGGACTTGACACGGTAGCGTTGGTTTATAAAAAATTCAAAGGCTGGCAGCAAGATATCTCCAAGGCAAGGTCTTTTGATGAATTGCCTCAGGAAGCAAAAGATTACGTCTCAATGATAGAAGAGTATGCAGGCGCGCCGGTCAAATGGATCGGCGTTGGTCCTGAGCGGGACGCGACGATCAGAAGATAAATGCCAGAACTCCGGGTTTTTCTCGGAGTTCTGTGTAATCAACATATAAGGCGGTCGAACAAAATATGGAACTTTACTTTATCCGTCATGGACAATCTGTCAACAACGCAGGTTGGAGTGACCCGGAATACAAAGAGCATCCAGACCCATATCTTACAGAGATTGGAATTGCTCAGGCTGAACATCTCGCAAAATATCTCAAGGCAAAACAGCATATCACCAATGACAAGGTTTGGAATATCCAAAACCAGTATGGATTTGGATTCACGCACATCTACACCAGCCTGATGGAACGCGCTGTTGCAACTGCCGCGCCGACGGTCCGTGCATTGGGAACCGTTCCATTCACTGCCTGGGTCGATATCCATGAAGAAGGCGGCATGTACGCCCGCGAAGAGACAGATAATTTTACAGGCCTGTCGGGAAAACCTCGTTCATTCTTTGAGAAAAGTTTCTCCGAATTGAACCTGCCCGATGGTTATGATGAATCAGGGTGGTGGAATCGTCCCTTTGAAGCGGAGGAGGAACGCCAACTCCGCGCAGATAGGGTGCTTGCCGAGCTCATCGCCCGTCATGGCGACAGGGATGGACAGCCCGAGCAACGGATCGCATTTGTTAGTCACGGCGGCTTTTTTGTACGGCTGATTTCCGCCATGCTTAAACTTCCCTGGCGTCAGGGAGCGCATGATAAGAAATCGTGGTTTTTGCTTAACAATTGTTCGATCAGCCGCTTTGACATTCGTAAGGATGAGATCCTGGTCGCTTATCTAAACAGAACTGAGCATTTGCCCGCACATTTGGTCAGCGGTTGAGAGGGAGTCATGTCTACTTATCAGATCCATAAACAGGAAATTGTGAGCATCTGCCATACCTTGCTCGAACGCGGCTATCTCAAAGCCACTGAAGGGAATGTCTCTGCTCGTGTCAACGGACAAAATTCCTTTGCCGTAACGCCCTCCAATTATGACTACGCCAAAATGCAAGTGGATGATATTTGCATTCTCGATTTTGACATGTATCAAATCGAAGGAGAAATGAAACCATCCATTGAAAGCGGGATGCACGCGGCTGTCTATCAGACTCGCGCGGATGTGCACTGTATCATCCATACACACCAGCCCTACGCAAGCGCGCTGGCTTTGATCAATATGCCAATTCCCGCCTTGTTCGATGAACAGGTCCGCTATTTAGGCCGCAGTGTGGATATCATTTCTTATGCGCCATCAGGCACTGGATTCCTAAAAAACGCAGTCAAGGCTAAGGTGAAGAATAAGAACAATGCTTTTATTCTTCAAAACCATGGTGTCCTGGTCTTCGGTGGGACAATGGAGCAGGCCATTCATAACATGGCCTTGCTAGAAAAATGCGCCTTGACATATTTACTCGCGCTCATGACCGAGAAGAAAATTTCAAAGATACCCTTGCCAATTCGCGAAATTGCGTTTGCCAAACTGCGCGCCGACGAAAAGAAATTTGCAGAATTAAATTAACATGTAGGGGTGGACCGTTGCTCCACCCCTACAACATGGAACAAAATGACCCAACAATACGCCATCTCCGAATACCCCGACGTGGACGAAGTCTATGTCAAACTAGAGAACCTGATCAGCCAGCCGATCCGCCCTGTGCGGCGCGAGAAGATGGCAGAGTATCTTAATTATTTTGACACCCAGTGTGTGCGTTCCAAACAGTTGATCGACGAAGCCAAACAGATCATTCCCGGCGGCGTACAGCATAATCTTGCTTTTAATTACCCTTTCCCGATTGCTGTTGAAAAAGCGGATGGCGCTTATCTTTGGGATGCCGATGGCAACAAATATATAGACTTTCTTCAGGCAGGCGGACCGACCATCTTAGGCAGTAATTACGCGCCTGTGCGTGAAAAAGTGATAGAGATGTTGCAAACCTGCGGACCTGTCACAGGGTTATTCCATGAATATGAATTAAAACTTGCACAGCTTATTCAGCGCTTCATGCCCTCGATCGAAATGTTCCGCATGCTTGGTTCGGGAACAGAAGCTGTCATGGCGGCAGTCCGTGCGGCAAGGACATTTACGAAGAAGAGATATGTCATAAAAGTCGGCGGATCCTATCATGGATGGAGTGACTCGATGGTGTACGGGTTACACATCCCGGGCACGGGGCGATTGGAGGCAAAAGGGATTCCGCGCGGAACTAGCGCGTCAACCCGCGAGTTCTACCCGAATGCTCTCGGGGCGTTGAAGCGTCAGCTTTTTTTGAACAGGTTTCGGGGCGGTACAGCAGCGGTCATTGTTGAGCCCGTCGGCCCTGAAAGTGGAACGCGTCCTGTTCCAAAAGATTTCAATCAAAAAGTCCGCGAGCTTTGCGATCAGTTCGGAGCCCTTTTGATCTTTGACGAAGTCGTCACGGGGTTTCGTTTGGGGCTGGGCGGCGCGCAGGGCTATTACAATGTGAAACCTGATTTGACCGTATTCGGAAAATGTATTTCCGGTGGATATCCCATGGCGGGAGGTGTCGGCGGGCGGCGTGATGTGATCGCGACTTTCGCGGCGGGCATTGGCGGCGTGGGCGAACGCGCGTATATTGGCGGGACGCTCTCGGCAAATCCGCTCTCATGCGTGGCGGGTTATTACGCCCTTCTCGAAATGGAAAAGACAAACGCGGCGGTCATCGCGGGCAAAGCCGGCGACAGACTCACGAAAGGTTTGCAAGCCATTATTGAAAAATATTCACTGCCCTTTGTCGCATACAATCAAGGCTCGATCGGCATCTTGAGACGGCTGGCACCATGCTGCTCGATTTCAAGCATCCCTTGCGCCTTATGAAGGAACTCAAACCGCGCAAGCACATGATGGAAGAGATGGGCGCGGCTTACATGGCAAATGGATTGGTAACACTCGCAGGCTCGCGTATGTATACTTCGATGGCTGATACCGAGGATGTGATCGATGATGCGTTGGATCGCTTTGAAACTGTTTTGAAGGAATGTCAATGAGTCATAAACTATTAATTCTTGCGCAGGATAAAAAGAAATATCATGCTTTGATCGAAGAGGCGCAGTTTGATGGACTGGAAATTGTTGATCAGCCATCCCATGATGTGGATATCATTCTGGGAGAACCCAGCCTGATCAAAGTTGCGCTCGCCTCTCTCCCCGGCTTGACCTGGGCACAGTCCATTTGGGCAGGGATCGAGCCTTTGGTCGGTCCCGCTTCGCGCCGTGATTACATCCTAACCAATGCGCGCGGTGTCTTTGGCGAACTGATGTCTGAATATGTCATTGGTTATCTTCTCGCTCATGAACGAAAAATATTTCAAAGACACGATGCTCAAATGAACAAACAATGGGAAGAGTCGGATACAGGAACCCTGCGTGGAAAGACCATCGGCTTGTTGGGCGTCGGTTCGATCGGCACTGAAGTTGCACTCACAGCAAAATTCTTTGGTATGAACGTCCGCGGTTATACACGCGACAGCGAAACAAGCGCTCATGTCGATTCTTATTTTCACGGAGATGACCTGCTAAAGTTTGCAAGCGGACTCGATTATCTCGTCAACATCCTGCCGAACACCAACGACACACGAAAGATCATCAACGGGGATTTGCTACATGTCCTGCCTGTACATGCACTTGTGATCAATGTCGGCCGTGGTCCCGCACTGGATGAATCTGCGTTGCTCGACGCGCTAAATCAGAACAAAATTGCGGGTGCGGTGTTAGATGTCTTTGAACAGGAACCGCTTCCAAAGGGTCACCCATTTTGGACGACGCCTAAATTACTTATGACCTTTCACACTGCTGCGCCAAGCCTGGCGGAAGACATCACGAATATATTCATTGAAAATTACAAATTGCTCCTGGAAGGCAAGCCGCTTAAGTATCGAGTTGATTTTCAAAAAGGATATTAGTTCCCTGAGCATCAAAGGATCAATCATGACGACACAATATAAGATCTATCCCTATCGCTGGGTGGTGTTGGCGGTTTTCATGCTCGTGAACATTACCATCCAGATCCTGTGGATTTCCTACGCGCCGATCACAGGCCCAGCTGCTGCTTTTTATGGCGTGAACGATTTGCAGGTCGGCTTGTTTTCCATGTCATTTATGATCGCATTCATTCCGCTATCCATCCCTGTTTCATGGGTCATTGATACTTATGGATTTCGGCTGGCGGTCAGTATTGGCGCGGTCATGATGGGCATCTTTGGCATCCTGCGCGGCGCGGCTGGAACAAATTACGCGCTGGTTTTGTGGAGTACCTTTGGCATTGCCGCCGCTCAGCCATTCCTGCTCAACACGTGGACAAAAGTCCCGGCGAATTGGTTTGCCCTCGAAGAACGCGCCACTGCGGTTGGGTTGGTAACACTGGCAAGTTTGGTCGGCACTGCACTGGGCATGGCGCTGACACCGATTCTCATGGAAAGCCTGTCTATTTCCACGATACAAGTTTCTTATGGCAGTATCGCCGCTGTTTCGGCAGTCTTATTTATTATTTTCTCGCGCGAGACTCCGCCAACGCCGCCTTGCCCGCCCGGACAGGAAGTCCGCGCGTTGATGCTGGACGGTTTGAAGCATGCGCTCACTGTAAAAGTATTTTGGTACGGACTGGCAATCACGTTTGTGGGGTTGGGTATCTTCAATGGGGTGACCACCTGGGTTGAGAATATCATCCGTCCGCGCGGCTTCAGTCCTACAGACGCAGGTACGCTTGGAGCATTGATGATCGTTGGCGGCGTGATCGGAGCGGTTGTGATCCCTGCTCTGTCTGACAAGCAGCGCAAGCGTCAGTTATATCTTTATATCGCGTTCATTGGCGCGATTCCTGGGTTGATCGGATTAACATTTGCGACCACCTCCGCGCTGTTATTTTCTTCCGCTTTTGTGCTGGGATTTTTCCTGACGAGCGCCATGCCGGTCATTATGCAATATACTGCCGAGGTGACACATCCAACTCCTGAAGGTACATCGAATGGACTCATTCAACTCTTTGGGCAGGCTTCAGTGGTTTTTGTTTTCTTTATGGAGGCATTGAAGTATTCCGACGGCTCGTTTACGCCTGCATTGCTTGTTGCAGTTGGGTTTCTGGTGATTAGCCTGGTATTTATTTCAAAGATGAAAGACCCGTTGGAACTTATCCAGAATACATAAGGAGAGTCTATGGCAACTACACTAAATGACATCCTCAAAGCCGCAGAACGGATTCGGCCCCATGCGCATCGTACTCCTGTAATTACAAATTCAAGTTTAAATCAACAAGTGGATGCGCAGGTATTCCTCAAGTGTGAAAATCTGCAGAAAGTAGGCGCATTCAAATTCCGTGGCGCGTGTAATGCGGTCTATTCCTTAAGTGATGAGGAAGCTGCGCACGGAGTCTGTACGCATTCATCGGGCAATCACGCGGCGGCGTTGGCGCTTGCGGCGCGTATGCGCGGGATCCCTGCTTATATTGTGATGCCGAACAATGCTCCTTCAGTGAAGAAAAATGCAGTGGCTGGCTACGGCGGCTTGATCACGTTTTGTGAGCCGACACTTCAAGCCAGAGAAAGCACATTGGAACAGATCAGGCATGATACGGGTGCGACCGTTGTCCATCCTTATAATGATGAACGTGTGATCGCAGGTCAGGGGACGGCAGCGTTGGAGCTACTGCAGGATGTCCCTGATCTGGATGTGATCATTGCACCAGTAGGCGGCGGCGGTTTATTAAGCGGTACATCTATTGTGGCTACAGAAACCAGAAAAGGAATCCGCGTGATCGCTGGGGAACCTGAAATGGCTGATGACGCTTTTCGTTCCATGACTGCCGGCACGATCATTCCTTCTGAGAATCCGAAAACGATCGCTGATGGATTGCTCACATCGCTAGGTTCCTTGACCTTTCCCATCATCCAGCAGCGCGTGGAACAGATCGTAACTGTGAGCGAGGCTGGCATTATCGATTCCATGAAATATGTTTGGGAGCGTGCCAAGATCATCATCGAGCCATCTTCCGCTGTGGCGGTCGGTGTGCTTTGGGAACAGAAAATTGACCTGAGCGGACTCAAGATTGGTGTGATCATCAGCGGTGGCAATGTGGACTTGCAAAAATTACCCTGGCAATAAAAGGAACTTTATGAATCCGATTGAAACTATTTTGGAAAAATATCCCGTCGCAATTGTGGATGGCGCGCTTGCCACAGAATTGGAGCGGCGCGGTTGTGACTTGAACGACGCGCTCTGGTCTGCCAAAGTTTTGATGGAACAGCCAGAACTGATCCATCAGGTGCATTTGGATTATTTCTACGCAGGCGCGGATTTTGCGATCACTGCCAGTTATCAAGCCACCGTTGAAGGGTTCGCCCGCAGAGGTCTTAACAGAGATGATGCCCTTGACTTGATGAAAAAATCTGTGCAGATCGCACAGACCGCGCGGGATGAATTTTGGTCTGACGAAAATAACCGCATTGATCGGGCGCGGCCGCTGATCGCAGGGTCTGTTGGTCCATATGGCGCGTTTCTCGCGGATGGCTCTGAATATCGTGGCGACTATGGACTGACCGAGCAGGAATTGATAGACTTCCACCGTCCGCGCGTCGAAGCGCTCATTGCTTCAGGTGCGGACCTTTTAGCTTGTGAGACCATCCCATGTTTGATCGAAGCCCAGGCATTGGTCAAATTGCTGAGCGAATTTCCAAACACTTTTGCGTGGTTTTGCTTCAGTGCAAAAGATGATGAGCATATAAGCAATGGCGAAAAAATATCAGACTGTGCGAAGTGGCTGAATCAAATTCCACAGGCGGCGGCGATCGGGATCAATTGCACATCCCCATTGTATATCCCTTCACTGATCCGTGAAATTAAGAAAAATACGGATAAGCCTGTTCTCGTTTATCCAAATTCTGGGGAAATATATGACCCCATTTCCAATACCTGGCATGGAGAAACTTCTTGTGATGCGTTTGGAAAACAATCAAAGGAGTGGTTTGAAAATGGAGCTGTCATTATCGGGGGGTGCTGCCGCACAACCCCGGATCATATCCGCGAAGTACGGAATTGGGCGCGTAGGAAACATGGCTTGATATAACAGTGAATCGATCTGTTTTTTGCAATGAAAATCCCCGCGGCTCTTTGCCACGGGGATTTTTTCTTCAATTAGATCTATACAATCCTGGTTTTATTTAATAGAAATTGAATTTTTGGCCCAAGTTCATCGAGGTCAAATGGTTTTGTGAGGTAATCATCCGCGCCAAAGGAAGCCGCCTTGCTGTTGCTGTAATCCAAGGCAGTGATGATCAGGATCGGCGTGTGTTGATAATCTGGGTTTGCGCGGATCAATCCGCAAAGCCTGTACCCATCGGGTTGAGGCATCATCATGTCAAAAATAAAGAGGTTTGGTCGAACTTTGTCTGCAGCCTGAATAGCCTTTGAGCTGTCATTAATGGCCGTGACTTCATGCCCTGCAGAGGAAAGATATCTTTTCAATAAAGTTGTCACCTTTACATCATCATCTACGATTAATATTTTCGCCATTTGTTAGCTTCCATGCTATTTGGGATATTTATTGATGTAATCATACAATTAAAAATGGCGGATAACAAGGGAGACTTTAAAAGTTCAACTGCTTATAGATAAATCCTGACATCCCCGTTTTGTTCGTAAATCGCCTGGTGTAAAATGGGGCATGCGATGGAACTTTTTTCTGTTTATATCGTCATTATCAAATAGTAGTTTAAGGAGAAAACGAATGAATACGGAACTTTTCACTTTTATTGTTGTCTTGACCATGCTTATGACTGCCTGTGTGCCCTTTCAATCTGCTCAGCCCGAAACAATTCCGGCAGCGGCAATGACTCAATCAGGAGCAGTGGTCACAACAGGACAGGGAGGTGGTCCTGCGGTTGGCTTACCTCCTTCCACGATAATTAATGGTGGGGAAACTCCAATATCAGTCGCTAACCTTTCTGCCAGCGGAGTCTCTCTATCAGAGAACGGCAAGACTTTTACAATGCGTCCTGGCGAAAATTTCCTGCTTAATCTTGGATCTGATGTTTACGAGTGGACTGTCGAGGTTGATCGGGATGGTGTGCTTCAGCGTGAGCAGGGAGTGACAGTAATCCAGGGTGCTCAGGGAATTTATACAGCTCAGACCCCCGGCACCGCCATCCTGAATGCGAATGGAGATCCGCTTTGCTTAAAATCCAACCCCCCATGCAAGATGCCGTCCATCTTATTTAGTATTATATTGATCGTTGAGTGATATATGCTGACCTTGGGTTGGCGAGGTTGACAAAATATTTTATGTTTTTCGAAAATAAGAATAAAAGATGGATGTGCCCTTTCGAGCGCATCCATCTTTTATTCTTTCATGGAAGTTATTTTGGATTAATGATAGGTCACCTGTACCGACACTGCATCAAGTGAGAAGGTGCGCGCCGATGAACCAGCGACATCGATGATGCGAATACGGAAGTTCGTGTTGGAAAGTTCGGTTGGAAGCCAGACATGGCCCCAAGTGTCAGCGGAGGTACCGAGTGTATATGTGGAATTCGTGGTACTCAGGGTTGTGGTGGATTTGGCTGTCGTCCAGGTTGTTCCACCGTTCCATGACAATTGCACACAGAATTTTGGCGAACTGGTGGTGCTGTTCACCTTTCCAGTAAGTTTCACTTCAATGCCATTAATGGCAGTCGCGCCCGGCGTGCTGAAATTATAGTTATAGAATTGATGTTTGTCCTTACCGTTGTTTGTGCAGTTGGTATTGTTGTTTGTTCCACTGCTTGTGTCTACTGCAAACAAACCGTCAGCCAGGTATGCATTGATTGGAGTGGTCTGATAGCCATTGTTATCCCCAGCGCTGGTGGTCACAGCTGCATTCGCGCTCGGAGCCATGAATCCAGTGTTGGTTACCGGTAACGGTGTATTGGTCGGTGTGGGCGGAATCGGAGTATTGGTTGGAGGTAAGGGTGTGTTGGTTGGCCCAGGAGTAGGTGTGGGCCCGGGAGCTGCGCAGTTGGCGAGCTTGAATGAACCAATACGTGTACGCCATGAGGCCGAACCAGTCGTCTGCACATACTCACTGGTAAACCAGAAGGTGCAGTCATCGACCGGGTCAACGGAGAGCATGGAGTAATCGCCCCAGCGTGCGGCTGTGTGTGTCTGCGCGCCAGTACCTGCGATCAGCGTGCCTTCACCCTGAGTCATGCTGTTGAGCGGATCAGTGGCGAGGCGTCCTGTGTAGCGCAGTGCGGGGAACATTGTGGAACTGGAGGCTGAGTAGCCAAGTCCGATGTCGCCGGCGCTGTTCATAGCGACGCTGCCCATCCAACGATGAGTGGCATCGGGAGAGAAGGTGCTCTGTTGATTAATGCCCCAGCCTGTACCGCCTGTGTTGCGAAGTTCATACCAGCGGATCCCGGCTCGATCCGTACTGGTTGCATCCACAGTGTGGTTCAGCATGATCGTTTCGTAACCGCCAAAATTGCGGTATTGAGCGCGGTACATGGCGCGGTCAGCGATCGCATCCAATTTGGCAGTTGTGCCTGATTGTGGGATACAGGTGCGCGCGCCGTTGCACATATTCGAGTCAAAAGCGGCGGTCGCGAGTGCGGCTACCCGTGAGAATGTTGAATTGGCTGTATTGGCCCAGTCAACATGGAAAGCCCAAATTTGAACCTGGTCCTGCGGGAAGCCGCCGGCGTTATCATCAGGCTCAACAAAATAATTCGGGGTTCCAGCGGCAGGCGCGGGACCATCGAGATCGGTCGGGAGCATACCGCCCATGTTCGGGTCAGTGCTGTACAGGTTGAACTTGACCATGCGCGCGGGGAGACCCTGGAGCATCTTTTCGCGTTCGAATACGGCTACACCTTGACCAGCCCATGTTGCGGCGTTCGCGAACTCATGCACCGCCATGTAGTAGCCATCAGGCCAAACCCCGAAGTGGGGATAATCGTTCATGTTGGTATTGCTCCACAGGAAGTCGTAGCGATACCATGCGCCGGTTGGATCACCGGTTTGAGAAACGGCGATGCATTGGTGATATCCAGATGCGCCGCCGGGGACAGCGAATTGGCTCACCATCCAGCGGTCGGCCAGTTGATCGTAAAGTACGATCGGGTCGCCGTTGTTGGTGGTCTGACAGACGCCGCCGAATCCAGCCCATAATGTGTTGCCTGCCGCAGGTCCATAGAGAAGCGCGCCGGTCTTGCTGTAGATGGCGAAGCTAAGGTTGACCCACTGCATATAATGATTCGGGCCGACGTCACCATTGGTATCGGGCGGCAAAACACCGCTGATATTGGAAACGCCATCAAAATTCGCGATGGTGACCGGTGCATTCGGAGAGATAGGGGCAGCCTGCACAGCGGCATCCATTTCAACCGGGGCATTCAGGTTCATGGTGGTTCCGCGGCCGGGCAGGGTGAAGATTTTATTCATGTCCGCGTCTTGCGCATTCTTTTCTGCTTCGATCGGGATGATGGAGCTTAATGGCGCGGAAACATCGTTCTTGATCCCTGTGACTACTTCCTCTTGATCGTCACTGCCTTTTCCGGAGGATTTATCTGAACCGCCTACGGTCACACCTTCACCGTTTGGTGCCAACGGGGCGAACCTGGGGGTTGGCGCGGATGGCCTGCTGACAAATGCGATTGCGGCGATTACAGCTGCAAGACTAATGATTGCTGCGATTCCCTTTATGTGTTTCATCATCTCTCCTCTACTTGAATTGATTTAGTTAAGTTGATCTCCAGGCCGTGGATCATCAACTCTATACACAAAGATGTAAGTTAATACTTGGGAATACAAAAATCCCCATTATTTTTTGACAATGGGGAAACCGCGAGTTTTGCCACAGAAATATCCTGCTAGAATTTGGCATTGATGATTTTGTTGGTTGAACAAAAATTTATTTTAGAATATGAGGTTGATTTATAAGTAATGCGGGCAATATTATCATAATATCCCCAAAGGTCAATCTTTTCTTAGATGGAATTATTTTCTGGGCAGGCAAGGGGAAAGACTGTGACTTAAATAATTATGTAGATTAACTTTTTTCGGTAAATTGTCATTACAAAATTTCAAAAATATCCCCAGCTGTTTTACTCTGGAGTCGGCAGCTTGCTGTCGAGTGGCTGAATGAACTACGAAATGCCAACAGAAAAGGCAAAGGCTAATTTCGTGAAATTCTCGCCCCCGTTTCTTGTTTATCCATCAGCACCCGGCTGATGAGCCAATCGTGATTTACAAAAATTACCCCGCCATAAGCTGATCCACTGCGTCAGCCAACTCACGCAAATTACTGACCTTCAACACGTCACTGCAAAGCGGCGCGTACTTGTGCATGTCGCTGTCACCGTGCCACATGACTGGAGGTTCAGGATTCAGCCAAATGGTCCGCGTGGAGCGGCGGGACATGCGTGAGAAAATGTCGAGGCGCGGATCGTTGTAGTTGTTGCGTCCATCCCCAACGATGATGAGAGTCGTCCCGCTGTTCAGCGTATCCATATATTCATCGTTGAAATTATTCAAGGCGTAACCGAGGTCTGTGTTGTAATGTCCGCTGGGCATGCGCCACAAAACGGATTGGATCGCTTCGTCTGCATTTGTGCCGCTGAAATCTTCCGAGATGGATTCAAGATGATCGATGAACGCGAAGGCGTGCGTCTTGCGAACCTGTCCTTGCAGTGCGAATAGAAAACTTAACATCAACTCGGAACAAAAACGCATGGACGTGCTCACGTCACAGATGACCACGATCTTCGGTTTGTGGATACGATTGCGAAATTTAATTTCCATCGGCACGCCGTTAAATTTCAAACTCGCGCGGATGGTCGCCTTCGCATCCATCTGTCCGCTCTTGGCGCGTTTCTGCCGCAGTGCGATGCGTGTGCGTAACGCGGCGGCGAGCTTCTTCACTTCACGCTGTAAAAGTTGTTTGTCAGAATCAGACAACGCCTCGAATGGACGGTTCATCAGATTGTCGATATTTTCTCCGCGCGGCTTCTCGCTTAAATTTTCGGCGATGCGTTCGCCCGCGAACAGCCCCACCTGTTTCTGAATCCCCTGCATATTTTGCTGGATCATGTTTCGGATTTGTTCGATGCGTTCGCGGTTCATGCCCATCTGCGCGAGCTGCTCCATCAATTCCTTCATCGCCTTTTGGACTTCGGGGAACGCCATCGCGCGCATCATGCGCTGGGTCATCCAGTTTTGATAATTGAGATTGTCCGCCTGATTCAATCCGACTAATTGACCGAGCGCTTCAAGCTCCGCACGGGATAGTTGCTCGCCATTCATCAGCCTTTCCATGCGCTGACGGAGATTCTCCGCGAACTGCTTCAACGCTTCAGCCAGCATCTGAATCTCTTCGGGCGAGAGATCATCCATCGGATTGCCGCCCATCTCTGGCGGCTGTCCCGACCCGAAGAAGAGCGGAAATAATTTCTCGAAGGTGGGCAGGTCTTTCACATCCTTGATGAGTGTGGCGCGCAAAGATAAACGGAATTGTTCGCGGTCTTGAATCCCCATTAAGTCAACCGCCGAAAACGCCTCGGCAGATTCTGCGAGTGACACGCGCACCCCGCTCGCGCGCAAGGCTGCAATTAACTGTAGGATACGGGATTCCATGATTTATTCATCCTGCAGGGGCGGGGTCCCGATCCGGGCAACCTCGCCCCTACCAACAATATTTAATTTCCAGAAAACCTTCCAAAATCTTCATTATTGTTTCTCGGCTTCTGCTGTTGCGGCGGGGGAGCCATCAACTGCCGCTTCGCCTTTTGCAGATCGGCTTCGTGCTTCAATAATACCGAAAGTGTATCTTCCAACACATCCTTATCCAAATTGGAGGCGTTCAATGCCACGAGCGCATTTGCCCAATCCAATGTCTCGCTGATGGACGGTGACTTGCGCATATCCGCTTTGCGGAGTTTTTGGACATACTCCACGGCTTGCTGTGCCAGTTTGGGATTCAGGTCTGGGACTTTCAATCTCACCACCGCGAGTTCTTCCTGCAAGTTTGGATAATCAATGAAAAGATACAAACAGCGCCGCTTCAACGCTTCGGATAATTCACGAGTGTTGTTGGAGGTTAGTACTACGAATGGTTTGTGCTTCGCAGATAACGTTCCCAACTCAGGCACGGATACTTGAAAGTCGCTCAAGATTTCCAGCAGGAAGGCTTCAAACTCTGCGTCTGCGCGGTCAATTTCATCGATCAGTAAAACGGTTGGCTTTTCGCTGAGGATCGCTTTCAACAGTGGACGCTGCAACAAAAAGCGATTTGAGAAAAAGACATCTTCTTCCTTCGCCAATTTGTCCGCCGCCTCTGCCAATGATTCCGCTTTGCCGAGGGTGTCATTTAACTTATCGCGCAGCAATTGCGTGTACAGCAATTGCTTGGAATATTCCCACTCATACAAGGCTTTGGATTCATCAAGTCCTTCATAACATTGCAAGCGGATCAACTCGCGTCCTGTCGCGCTGGCAATTGCTTTTGCCAATTCGGTTTTTCCCACGCCCGCAGGACCTTCCGCTAGAAGCGGCTTGCCCAACTTCTGCGAGAGGTACACGATAGTCGAGATTTCATCAGAGGCAATATACTTTTGGGAACCAAGGGATGTTTTTACGGTATCAGTGGAATTAAACATGTTTGTCATGGAATCACCTTTTGTCAACGAGTATACACTTATTGATGACTCTTGATTTGTTTCACTTACCGTGAAAACAAAAAGCCTCGTGTGTTTTTTCACGAGGCTCACAGATTTGACGAATGATCATTTGGTGTGGTCTGCTTTTCTCCACCAGAGAAATGTCGCGATAAGGCCGATCAAGCTTGTGAGAAGAACGATCACATAGCTATGAGTCCCAAGCAATTCTGTGCGTAGACCTGCTGCGCCGCTGAACAATGCGGGCACTGACCACGGAAACCAATCGCCCCAGCCTGTGATTACAGCGATTTGCGCGAGCGCCACTGTAAAGATCATCCAGCCAAACGCAGACATGTAACCACGTCCCGCACTCGCGATCAAAGCGACAAAAGGTAATAACGCAATTGTCAGCACAGCGGAGCCAAGAATGTCCACGATGGAAGATTGCAGAAGCCCCATGGACCAGCCTGGGATATCAACGTTATTCCCAACGATCAACCCAAGGATGAGAATCAGCACTGTCAAGGCAAAAGTCCACAGGGCGATCAGGACGAATTTTGCAGCGACAATCGCCTCGCGTGAAGTTGGCAGCGCAAGGAATTCCTTGGCTGTACGGTCTGAAAATTCCCGTCCGAAGACCCATGCGGTGACGATGGCAAAAATGATTGCACCTCCAACCGCCGTGGCTTGGGAAAGCATATTGAACAGCGTTGACCATTCCGCTGTGCCCGCGGTGAGCTGCGCCTTGGCGTTGATCAGTCCCATGGATTTTGCGGCTTCGGGATCTTTCAGGATGATCATGAATAATCCGCCGACCAACGGAACAATGGAGAATCCCAGCGCGGTGAAAAATGGAACTTTCGAGCGGCGCGCTTTCAGTACCTCAGCCCAAAACGCCGCAATAAAATTATTCATTGATTTTCTCCTATCAAGCGTAGGAAATAATCCTCAAGATTTTCCTGTTCCACTACCAGACGAGTTGGTGCAACACCTGCGCTGACAAGTAGTGTGGCTATATTGTCAGGCGCTTCCAATGCCCGCTGATCATGGATCACCAATGTCGTTTCATCGATCGCTATTGAATATCCCGCACGAGTCAACACTTCAATTGCAAGTTTGTTGTCACGCGTTTTTATTTCCAATCGACTTGAACGCAATTGCTCAAGTTTGTTCGCGTCCAATTCTTCGATCATCTTTCCTTTGTGAATGATCCCAATGCGCGTTGCGAGCAAGTCCACTTCAGACAAAATGTGGCTTGACATAAAAACAGTTATGCCGCGCTCACGCGCCAGAGAAGTTAACATCTCTCGGATTTCCACAACACCCGCGGGGTCAAGCCCATTAGCAGGCTCGTCGAGGATGACCAGTTCAGGCTCATGTAATAACGCGCGCGCCAACCCAAGGCGCTGCAAATTGCCCGTTGAAAGCGCACCAGCTTTACGGTCCGCATAGAGAGCGATGGAAAGATGTTCCATGATTTCGTTCACCACTTTGGGATTCCGAATCCCATGCAGTCGCCGCGCAATCTCCAGATTTTCCCGAACTGTTAATTCTGGATACGCTGATGGACTCTCCACGAGATGACCGACCTTTGCCCACGGCCCGCTTCCATCTCGACCGAGAGCCTGATCCAGCACAATGACTTTTCCCTCGCTCGGGCGGATCATCCCCAAAAGCGCGCGGATGGTCGTGGTCTTGCCCGCGCCGTTGAGACCGAGAAATGCATAGATCTCGCCGCGCCGCACCGTGACGTTGATCTTGTCCACGGCTTTTACCGCGCCAAAATTTTTCGACAGGCCTTGTATTTCGATTGCGTTGTTCACGGCTAATCCTTCTCTGTCAGGTAGTGGAGCAGGATCAAGCCGAGGCCTAGAAAAAGCGGGACGAAGCCGCCCAGCATCCACGGTCCGAGGTGAAGCGGGTAGTTATTGCCAGAGTCAAAGCCTAATGGATAGAGTCCGAGCGAGAGAGCAAATCCGAGTGCGGAGATGATAATCCCCCAGCGCAGCAATCCTTTTTTGCCAGATTTATTTTCAGGTCGGGTCAATCCCTTTTCGGCGAGAGCAATGGTTTCCTTGTAATTCATGTAACGCATGAAGGCGAGGAAACCGAAGATAATGGCGAGGACGCCGACAACACCGAGGCAGGGAATGAGATCGTTCATGAAAAGTCCTTTAGAAAAAGTCAGGGACTGGAGATTTCTCCAGTCCCTGTTATTTTACTTGATGGCGGTGATGTTGATACCTCCGCTGTTGGTGTTGACGGTGAGCTGTTCACCTCCACTGTTGATGGCACCGACAATTTGATCTTCTTCCGAACTGGAGCTTTCGGTCAATGTGACAGTGATCGGAAGGTCGGAGCTGATCTGTCCAAAGTCGGTCTTGAGATCCACATTGAGTTTTGTATCTGTTGGCAGGGCAAGCTCGATATTGCCGAAATCTGATTTGACGTTGTGAGGTCCTGTGCCGAGTGAGCCGCTAAACTCGATGGTTCCGCTGTTGGTCTTGACATCCAGTGTGACGGACTTCGCATTGAGAATTTCAATATTTCCAAAATCGGTGTAGGCCTTGAGTTTGCCTTTCGCGCCGTCGACGGTGATCGCGCCGCTGTTGGTGTGCAGGTCGTATGAGTCTGCCATGGCCTGCTTCAATTCGATCTCGCCAAAGTCGTTGTCCACTTTCAATTCCTTCGTGATGTTGACCTTGGTAATGCTGGTCTTTCCGCTGCTGGTTTCCAATGTGAGCGAAGCTGCAGAACCGTTTTCGTAGGTGGTATTCCCAAAATCCGATTTGATGAAGGCATCTCCTGAAGCGCGGACGTTGGTAAATGTCACAGCGCCGCTGTTCGATGTGACACTGACATCCCTGGCTTTGACCTGGGCCAGTGTGATCTCTCCGAAGTCAGAGTTGATCTTCACATCTTTAGTGCCCGCTTCCACTGCCTCGATGTTGATCTTGCCGCCATTGCTTTGAACCTCCAACTCACCTTCGATGTTCTTTGCTGTCACATCGCCAAAATCATTGGAGAGATCCACAGCGCCCTGAATATCCTGCACATTGACTGAACCAAATTTGGTATCGACACTCACAATAGTTTCAGTTGGGACGGTGACGATGAAGTCCACGGTGTTGATATCGTTAAGCGGTCTTGACCACTTTGACTTGCACTGTGTCCACATCTGCGCCAGTGACAGTGACATCGCCTGCCTCATCAGCCACTGTCAGGGTGAGTGGCTTTTCTGCGTCCACTTTGAGGGTCTTGCTTTCCTCCACTGTGAGGAAATGTTATTTCGATCAAAAGGACTATTGGTCGGGAAGCCGCCATTGATGGTGAAGAATGCCACTGCGCCAATGCCCAGGCATACCAACGCCAACGCTGCTACTAAAAGGGTGATTACAACTGGTCTTTTCATTTTCGTTCTCCTTGTTTACTAAGTGCCGCAAAAAGCGGTATCATGTTTCTCACTACGTTTGACAGGCGATTCGCGAAAAAGTTTCAAAACCAGAATGTCAAAGTACATGAAGGAAAGCCCAACCTTTATCATCATTCAACCTTGCTCTTCATTGAAACTTTTCCCCCACTTTCTCCCTGTCTAACCCTGTAGAGACTCCATGTCAGCTACTGAAACCACCCTCATCCAGCGCGCGCAAAAAGGGAGATCATGATGCCTTTGCGGCGCTGGTCACCGAACATCAACGTTACGTTTTCAATCTTGCTTTGCGAGTCGTCAAGGATGAGAACGAAGCG
Source organism: Candidatus Villigracilis saccharophilus (assembly GCF_016711665.1). Taxonomy (NCBI): domain Bacteria; kingdom Bacillati; phylum Chloroflexota; class Anaerolineae; order Anaerolineales; family Candidatus Villigracilaceae; genus Candidatus Villigracilis; species Candidatus Villigracilis saccharophilus. The sequence continues at coordinate 2,110 of NZ_JADJSO010000049.1, read as the reverse complement.
CTCGACCTCGCGCAGGAGACCTTTGTACGCGCATGGACGGCGCTGCCCAACTTCAAAGGTCAATCCCAATTTCGCACATGGCTATATAGAATTGTCACCAACCTGTGTTACAACCGCCTGCCCAACTTGCGCCGCTCGCTCAACGACCTTGGCGACGATGTGATGGAAGACATTCCTGAAACCAATTTCGATAACCCCGCCCGCGAATTTGAATCAAATGAAACGAAGCAACAATTACAAAAGGCGATTTCTTCACTCGACTCAAATTATCAATTACTCATTACCCTTCGCTATCAAAACGAACTCTCCTACGACGAGATCGCCTCGACTTCTTAATCTGCCGCTTGGTACTGTTAAAACGGGCATTTTCCGCGCGAAGGAACAGCTCCGCAAATCACTTGCCCATCTGGAGGAATCATGGATAACCGCCTAGAACAAGACTCCCTCATCGAAGACGCTCTCCAAAATTATCCACTCGCGCCCATGCCGCGTGATATTACCGCCAGTGTCATGGCGCGCATCCAAACCACGCCAACGCCGCGTCCATTCCAGGTCACATGGAATGATTTTGCCATTGCCCTCACCATCACTCTTTGCGTAGTCGCGCTAATATTTACCGTGCAAAATCTCCCCCGATCATGCTGACGAAGATCCGCATTCAAGGAATTCTTTTCTATCAGGATATTCTGGTCAATGCCCGCTGGCTTATTCCCTGTGCTGTTTGGTGCCGCCGCATTTTCTCCGCATTGACGATCCCTATTTTCAAAAGCAATTAACAAAATAAGAAGACTTAAAAGTCTCCGCTGCTCCCCCAGAACACACAGCTTGGAAATTGCAGTTTATGGGGCTTTCCGCATTTAGGCTGCTCAAGGCTGTCAAATAAATCCTGTGCTATCATTGCGCTTCGAAATGGGTTTATTTAGCAATTGTCAATTGTCCATTTTTATCTTGGTATAAACGGGATTTTTCATGCGCCTCAAAGCAGATCTAACTCTTCTAGTAGTTTCCATTATTTGGGGTTCGGCGTTTGTTGCGCAGCGAGTCGCGGGCCAAATGGGTAGTGTATACCTGTTCAATGGCGCACGTTATTTGCTGGCTGCGCTGGTTGTGTTGCCGCTTGCCTTGCTGGGGAAGCGAAAGGACAGGCCTTCCTGGACAATGTCTCGCGATCAATACAAATGGATGATCGTTGCAGGTTTTTTACTCTTTCTCGGAAGCGCGTTTCAACAGGCGGGTATGGTGTATACCACCGCGGGGAATGCCGGTTTCATTACCAGTTTATATGTTGTACTGGTTCCTATTGCCTTGTTCTTTGTTTGGGGCGAGAAACCGCATTGGATGTCCATTGCCGCGGTGGGGTTGGCCGGGGGTAGGGGCGTTTCTCCTGTCAACGGGCGGCAGGTTCGAGGTCAAGGCAGGCGATGCGCTTGAACTGCTCGGTGCATTATTCTGGACATTTCACGTCATTGTGCTTGGAAAATTCGTATTTAAGTTTGAAGCAATGTCATTTTCCGTCGGTCAACTTTTTGTGTGCGCGATCCTAAACTTAGGTGTGGGTATCTTTGCTGAACCAATGATGTCTTTCAATTGGCCGCTCATATTTGCGATTTAAGAAACCTGATCGAAGAATTGGTTGTCGTTTCACCCGCTCACGCAAAAGTTGTGGCGTGATTTTGAAATGCTGTTGGCTTACACGGCGCGTGTGGCGGATGCTGGTGCATGTTTTGGAAATTGCGCGGAAAGATTACGGCTGAGAACACAGGCGACTCTGCGCGGCAAATGCAAAAGTCAATTGTAGATTCGAAAACTGTGTGGGCCCGCTTCTGGCGTATTCCGAAGGTTATCCTGTTGGCTGGATTGCCGTTGAGCCTCGCAGTCATTATCCCAAGCTGGCACATTCCCGCGTGCTAAACCTGTTGATGATCAGGAAGTCTGGTCGATCACCTGTTTTTTGTCGAGAAAAACACCGCCGTAAAAATATCACAGTTGAATTGCTGAAAGCCGCGATCGAGCATGTAAAAAGAATGGCGGACAGATCGTCCGGGAAGGATATCTCGGTTTGATGTAAAACGGCTCAGCCTGCACCTTTTGTCTTTACAGGCACGGCTTC